>NZ_RZTI01000082.1:0-27077 GCF_003997275.1 Mesorhizobium sp. M6A.T.Ce.TU.002.03.1.1 | reverse complement strand
CGTCACGATCTTCGATCGGACGGGGATCTGCGAGGAGACGAGTTCCGGCAATGCCGCCGCTCTGGCCTTTTCCGATGTGCTGCCGCTGGCCCACAAGGGCATGATCAGGCATCTGCCGAAATGGCTTGCCGATCCGCTCGGCCCGCTCAGCATCCCGCCCGCCTACCTGCCGAAGCTGCTGCCCTGGCTTGTCCGCTTCTGGCGCGCCGGGCGAAGCGACCGCTACGAGGCCAGCCTCGCGGCGCAGGCCGGCATGATGCGGCTCGCCGAGGCCGAATGGGTCGGGCTGATGGCGCGCTCGGGCACCGGAAACATGCTGCGCGAGGACGGCTCGCTCGAACTTTACGAGAGCGAGGCCGAGTTCAAGGCGTCGCTGCCCGGCTGGGCGGCCAGGCAGCGCTTCGGCATCGGCTTCAGCCATGTCGAAGGCGATGCTCTCGCCGCCTTGCAGCCGGGCCTGTCGCCGCGCTTCGTCAAGGGTACTTTCGTGCCGGGATGGAAGACCGTTACGGACCCGAAATTATTGGGCAAGGCGATCTGGGCCTATGCCGAGACTAAGGGTGCGCGTTTCGAAAGAGCGCGGATCGACCGGGTCGAAGCGGGGCAGGACGGCGCGACATTGACGCTGGCCGACGGCACGGCGCGGCAAGCAAAATGCCTCGTCATCGCCGCCGGCGCGTGGTCGCATCTCCTGGCGAAACATCTCGGCGACCGCATCCCGCTCGAAACCGAGCGCGGCTACAACACGACCCTGCCGAAGACCGCCTTCGACGTGAAGCGGCAACTGATCTTCTCCGGCCATGGCTTCGTCGTCACCCCGCTTGAAACCGGTGTGCGCGTCGGCGGCGCGGTCGAGCTCGGCGGCATCGAGCGGCCGCCAAACTACGCCCGCTCGAAAGCGCTGCTCGAAAAGGCCAAAAGCTTCCTGCCGGGGCTTGATCCGGCCGGTGGCCGCGAATGGATGGGGTTCCGGCCGTCGCTGCCGGATTCGCTACCGGTGATCGGTGCCGCCAGGCAGGCCGGCACGGTTGTCTATGCCTTCGGCCACGGCCATCTCGGCCTGACCCAGGCGGCTGCCACCGGACGCTTGATCCGCGATCTCATTCTCGGCCAAAATCCGGTGTTTGATCTTTCTCCGTTTTCTCCGAACCGCTTCTGACGGGATCTAGAAATGGCGCGCCACTCCTTCTTCTGCATCGACGGTCACACCTGCGGCAATCCCGTGCGGCTTGTCGCCGGCGGCGGACCGCTGCTCCAGGGCGCGACGATGATGGAGCGGCGCGCGCATTTCCTGGCCGAATATGACTGGATCCGCACTGGGCTGATGTTCGAGCCGCGCGGCCATGACGTGATGTCCGGCTCGATCCTCTATCCGCCGACGAGGCCCGATTGCGACATCGCCATACTGTTCATCGAAACCTCGGGCTGCCTGCCAATGTGCGGTCACGGCACCATCGGCACGGTGACGATGGCCATCGAGCACGGGCTGATCAAGCCGAAGACGCCGGGTTTGCTCAGGCTGGACACGCCGGCCGGCCTGGTCGCCGCCGAATACAAACAGGTCGGCGAATATGTCGAGGAGGTCCGCATCACCAACGTGCCGTCCTTCCTCTATGCGGAGGGCCTGACGGTCGAATGTCCGCAGCTCGGCGAGATCAGTGTCGATGTCGCCTATGGCGGCAATTTCTACGCCATCGTCGAGCCGCAGGAGAACTATCGCGACATGGCCGACCATTCCGCCGGCGACCTCATCGCCTGGAGCCCGGTGGTGCGGCAGCGGCTCAACGAAAAGTACTCTTTCGTGCATCCCGACAATCCCGGCATCGACCGGCTGTCGCATATGCTGTGGACGGGTGCCCCGACCGACAGCCAGGCGGATGCGCGCAACGCCGTCTTCTACGGCGACAAGGCGATCGACCGCTCGCCTTGCGGCACCGGCACCTCGGCGCGGATGGCGCAGCTTCACGCCAAGGGCAAGCTTAGGGCCGGCGACGATTTCGTCCATGAATCGATCATCGGCTCGCTGTTCAAGGGCAGGGTCGAGAAGGAAGTCACGGTGGCAGGCAAGCCGGCGATCATTCCCTCGATCGGCGGCTGGGCGCGCATGACCGGATTGAACACGATCTTCATCGACGACCGTGATCCGTTCGCGCACGGATTCGTCGTCAAATAGAGAGGATCCTAACCCAAGGGAAACGAATGGAATGCAAAGATCGACTGCGTCGGCGGCGCAACGATCCCGCTCATCAACTTATTTTGACGGCGATTCCTTCGAAACGACGTGCATTTTGACGCCGAATCGTCAAAGACATTGCGTTATGCCAATGATAGGGTCCGCGATAGTCCAGAGGCCGGAAGGGAAAGAACGGGCGATCCGAGTGGCGTGCTTCAAAATCACGCATGACGATTAAAAAATGACGTTGCAATCCGGGCTCGAAACTTTACGACTAGGGGAAATACGAAAAGGAATGCGTCTGCATGGGCGACATTCCAGGGGAGCCACGACAGCATGCAGTATTTTGTCCAGCAGCTTATCAATGGGCTGACGCTGGGATCGATCTATGGACTGATAGCGATCGGCTATACGATGGTCTACGGTATCATCGGCATGATCAATTTCGCCCATGGCGATATCTTCATGATCGGCGCCTTCACCGCCCTCATCGTTTTCCTCATCCTCGGTGCGTTGTTCTACTCGGTGCCGGTGGTGATCGCGCTCTTGATCATGATGATCGTCGCGATGCTGCTGACCAGCCTGTATAACTGGACGATCGAGAAGGTGGCCTACCGGCCGTTGCGCGGCTCGTTCCGGCTGGCGCCGCTGATCACAGCGATCGGCATGTCGATCGCGCTGTCGAACTTCGTCCAGGTGACGCAAGGCCCGCGCAACAAGCCGATCCCGCCGATGGTGTCCAAGGTCTACAATATCGAGGGCATCAGCGTATCGCTGAAGCAGATCATCATCGTCGTCGTCACCGCGCTGCTGCTGGCGCTGTTCTGGTACCTGGTCAACAAGACCTCGCTTGGTCGAGCGCAAAGAGCGTGCGAACAGGACCGCAAGATGGCGGCGTTGCTCGGTATCGACGTCGACCGCACCATCTCGATCACCTTCGTCATGGGCGCGGCCCTTGCCGCCGTCGCCGGCACGCTGTTCCTGATGTATTACGGCGTCATCGCCTTCTCCGACGGCTTCACGCCCGGCGTGAAGGCGTTCACTGCGGCCGTGCTCGGCGGCATCGGCTCGCTGCCCGGCGCCGTGCTCGGTGGGCTGATGATCGGCTTCATCGAGAGCATGTGGTCGGCCTATTTCTCGATCGACTACAAGGACGTCGCCGCCTTCTCCATCTTGGCGATCGTGCTGATCTTCCTGCCTTCCGGCATTCTGGGCCGGCCAGAAGTCGAAAAGGTCTGAGATCATGGCCGATACCGTATCTCCGGAGCGCGACATCGTCGCCACCCCTATGCAACGCGCCACGCGCGAGGCGCTTTATGCCGGCGCCATCGCGCTCGGCCTGTTCGTGCTGTTCATCGGCCTGAGGACCGATCAGAACATCTCGAACGAACTGATCCTCGTACAGCGCTGGTGGCTTCTCTTTACCGTGGTTGTGCTGACCATGGTCGGGCGCTTTGTCTATGTCGCCTATGGCCAACCCTTCCTGGCCAGCCAGAAGGTCGTCGACATCGCCACCGGCCTGTTGCCGGAGAGCGCGGCGACGCGGTTCTTCCGGTTGCCGTATTTCATCGCGGCCATCGTGATTGTTGCCGTGCTTGCTCTTCTGGCCGGCTCCCTCGATGATTTGCTGGGGCCGGGTCTTGCCGGTTATGCACGGTTCGCGCGAGCGCTGGCGATCATCTATGCCCTCGCCTCGGTGCTGTTCTATTTCCGCAGCTTCATCCATGCCCACTTCTCGGCATTGGGCATCGCCGCACTGGCGATTTATCCTGTCGTCGTCGTGCTGGTGCTTGCGGTGTACAGCGGATCGATGGTGGGCGGCTTTCAGGGCTCGCTGAAATGGGTCGACAATTTCGGCATCCAGATCCTGATCTATGTGATGCTGGCGTGGGGGCTGAATATCGTCGTTGGCCTCGCCGGCTTGCTCGACCTCGGCTATGTCGCGTTCTACGCCGTCGGCGCCTATGCCTATGCGCTGCTCGGCACGCATTTTGGTCTGTCGTTCTGGATCCTGCTGCCGGCCGCCGGGGCCATGGCCGCCTTCTGGGGCGTGCTTTTGGGCTTTCCGGTGCTGCGCCTGCGCGGCGACTATCTGGCGATTGTGACGCTGGCCTTCGGCGAGATCATTCGTCTCGTGCTGATCAACTGGCGCGAGGTCACCAACGGCTCGGCCGGTATTTCCGGTATCCCGAAGGTCTCTTTCTTCGGGCTGATGTCGTTCAACGTCGCGGACGAAAACTATATCGCCAAGGTGCTCGACATCGCCCAGTCGGGCGCCTACTACAAGATCTTCCTCTACTACCTGATCCTCGGGCTCTGCCTGCTCACCGCCTTCGTCACCATAAGGCTCAGGCGCATGCCCGTCGGCCGCGCCTGGGAAGCGCTGCGAGAGGACGAGATCGCCTGCCGCTCGCTCGGCATCAACACCACCACCACCAAGCTCACCGCCTTTGCCACCGGCGCCATGTTCGGCGGCTTCGCTGGCTCGTTCTTCGCTGCGCGGCAAGGTTTCGTCAGCCCTGAATCCTTCATCTTCCTGGAATCGGCGATCATCCTCGCCATCGTCGTGCTCGGCGGCATGGGCTCGCTGGTCGGCATCGCCGTCGCCGCCATGGTGATGATCGGCGGCACCGAGGCGCTGCGCGAACTCGATTTCCTGAAGCAGGTCTTCGGTCCAGATTTCACCCCGGAACTCTACCGCATGCTGCTGTTCGGTATAGCCATGGTCATCGTCATGGTTTGGAAGCCGCGCGGCTTCGTCGGCAGCCGCGAGCCGACAGCCTTCCTCAAGGAGAGCAGGGCCGTATCCGGCTCCTTCACCAAGGAAGGCCACGGCTGATGAGTGATGCGAGCCTATCCATGAACGATGCCATCCTGCAGGTCGAGCATCTGTCGATGAAGTTCGGCGGTCTCGTTGCCATCGGCGACCTGACCTTCCAGGCCAAGCGCGGCGAGATCACCGCGCTGATCGGGCCGAACGGCGCCGGCAAGACCACCGTGTTCAACTGCATCACCGGTTTCTACAAGCCGTCGGAAGGCATGCTCACGCTCAATCGGCGCGACGGCTCGAGCTATCTGCTTGAGCGCCTGCCGAATCATGAGATCCCGGCGCGCGCCAAGGTGGCGCGCACTTTCCAGAATATTCGTCTGTTCTCGGGCATGACGCTGCTGGAGAACCTGCTGGTGGCGCAGCACAACAAGCTGATGAAGGCGTCCGGCTACACCATTCTCGGCCTGTTCGGCTTCAGCGGCTACCGAACCGCGTCGGCCGAGTCGATCGACCTGGCTAGGCACTGGCTGGAAAAGGCCGATCTCGTCGACCGAGCCGACGATCCGGCCGGCGACCTGCCCTACGGCGCGCAACGGCGCCTGGAGATCGCGCGGGCCATGTGCACAGGTCCGGAGCTGCTCTGCCTCGACGAACCGGCCGCCGGCCTCAATCCGAAGGAATCGATGGCGCTCAACGAGCTCCTGATGGACATCAAAGACAACACCGGCACCTCAATCTTGCTGATCGAGCACGACATGGCGGTGGTCATGCAGATTTCCGACCATGTCGTGGTGCTCGAATACGGGCGCAAGATCTCGGACGGCAGTCCGCACGCGGTACGCACCGACCCGCGTGTCATCGCCGCTTATCTCGGGGTCGAAGACGAGGAAGTTGAGACTGTGCTGACGGAGGTCGGCGACGAAGACGTCATCGAGCAACTGGATACGGGCCCGGATTCGGCGCACGGGCCGGGCGCATCATCTTCGTATCTCGCCGGGCCGGTGACCGACACGGTCGGCCATAGCGAAGGCGAACGCGTCACGGTGTCGAAGGGCGCCTCGAAAGCCGGGCAGCTCGATACAAGGTCGAGTGCCGCAGCAAGCAAGCCAAGCTCGAAGCCTGCCGCAGCCAAACCCAGCGCGAAATCTTCTGCCGCAGCAAAGCCAGCCGCCAAGGCACCGGCCAAATCGAAAGTCGCGGGCGTTTCGAATCGGCTCACAGCACCGCGTGGCGGCAAGGCCGACAACCTGACCCGCATCAAGGGCATCGGCACGGTCAACGAGAAGAAGCTCAACCAGCACGGCATCTTCCATTTCGACCAGATCGCGGCATGGAAGAAGGCCGACGTCGTGGCCGTCGAAGCCTATCTGGCCTTCGACGGGCGCATTGCGCGCGAGGACTGGGTTGGCCAGGCCAAGCTTCTTGCCGCCGGCAAGGAGACGGAATTTTCGCGCCGTGTCGATGCTGGGAAGGTGGAGACAAGCCATGCCTCTGCAACGCCTGCGGCGGGCAAGCGCGGGGGGCGCAAGTGATGGCCGGGACAACGCTGCTCGATATCAGGGGTGTCCAGACCTACTACGGCAACATCAGGGCGCTGAACGGCGTCGATGTCACCGTCAAGCAGGGCGAGATCGTGGCGTTGATCGGCGCCAACGGCGCCGGCAAGTCGACGCTGATGATGACCATTTTTGGTGCTCCACGGGCGCGGGCGGGTACCATCACCTTCGCCGGCACCGACATCACCCAGCTGCCGACCCATGAGATCGCGCGCATGCGCATCGCCCAGTCGCCGGAGGGCCGGCGCATCTTCCCGCGCATGACGGTGATGGAAAACCTGCAGATGGGCGCCAGCCTCGACAACCTCCAGCATTACGACGAGGACGCCGAGAAGGTGTTCACGCTGTTTCCGCGCCTGAAGGAACGCATTGCCCAGCGCGGCGGCACGCTGTCGGGCGGCGAGCAGCAGATGCTGTCGATCGCGCGCGCGCTGATGGCGCGGCCGAAGCTGCTCCTGCTCGACGAGCCGTCGCTGGGCCTGGCGCCGCTGATCGTCAAGCAGATCTTCGACGCCATCCGCGAGTTGAACCGCACGCAGGGGCTGACCGTGTTCCTGGTCGAGCAGAACGCCTTCGGCGCGCTGAAGCTCGCCACGCGGGGCTATGTCATGGTCAACGGCAATGTGACGATGAGCGGCACCGGCAAGGAGCTGCTCGCCGATCCGGACGTGCGTGCCGCCTATCTCGAAGGCGGCCATCACTGAGTTCAGGAGTCTTCATCATGCAGGGCATTCTCTATGAGGAACCCTCGGTCTGGCAGTTCTTCTTCGTCACCTGCCTGCTTGGCGGCTGGGCGGCCTGGATGACGGGCAAGGCCTGCGCCCAGACATGGCGCAGCTTCGTCCAGTTGTTCGCTTACATGCTCGGCCTCGGCATCGCCGTAAGGTTCATCCATCACGCGCTGTTCGACGGCACGATGTTCTCGCTGCAGTACTACATCGTCGATACCATCGTCCTGATGATATTGGGCTTCATCGGCTATCAATACACGCGCACCAATCAGATGGTGACACAGTATAGCTGGCTCTACGAAAGAGCATCGCTTTTGAGTTGGAAACCAAAAGGTTGATGTTCATCATTAACGCCGTTTCGGGGATGAATCGGCGTGACAAGTGCCTGAAAATCGGCAAAGTACGTTTTCTGCGAGTAAAAGTGGGCATCGCATGAAAGCATCATCCACGCCCACTCTGTAAATGGGAGCGTTTTACATGAGAAAATCACTTTTGTCCGCCGTCGCCCTGACCGCGCTCGTCGCGTTCAGCGGAAGCGCGTGGGCTGACATCCTGGTCGGCGTCGCCGGTCCGATCACCGGTCCGAATGCCGCTTTCGGCGCGCAGCTGCAGAAGGGCGCCGAACAGGCTGTCGCCGACATCAATGCGGCCGGCGGCATCAACGGCGAGCAGATCAAGCTCACGGTCGGCGACGACGTCTCCGATCCGAAGCAGGGCATCTCGGTCGCCAACAAGTTCGTCGGCGACGGCGTCAAGTTCGTGGTCGGCCACTTCAACTCGGGCGTTTCGATCCCGGCATCGGAAGTCTACGCGGAAAACGGTATCCTCGAGATCACGCCGGCCGCGACCAATCCGAAGTTCACCGAACGCGGCATGTGGAACACGTTTCGCACCTGCGGACGTGACGACCAGCAGGGCAGCATCGCCGGCGCTTACCTCGCGTCGAACTTCAAGGATGCCAAGATCGCGGTCATCCACGACAAGACGACTTACGGTCAAGGTCTTGCCGACGAAACCAAGAAGGCGATGAACGCTGCCGGCGTGACGGAAGTCATGTACGAAGGCGTCAATGTCGGCGACAAGGACTTCTCGGCGCTGATCGCCAAGATGAAGCAAGCCGGCGTTTCCATCATCTATTGGGGTGGTCTGCACACCGAAGCCGGCCTGATCATCCGCCAGGTGGCTGACCAGGGCCTCAAGGCCACGCTGGTTTCCGGCGACGGCATCGTGTCGAACGAACTGGCCTCGATCGCGGGCGACGCGGTTGCGGGCACGCTGAACACGTTCGGCCCGGATCCGCGTCTGATCCCGGCGAACAAGGAACTCGTTGAGAAGTTCCGTGCGCAGGGCTTCGAGCCGGAGGCCTACACGCTCTACTCCTACGCCGCCATGCAGGCTATCGCGGGAGCCGCCACAGCCGCCAAGTCGAACGATCCGATGGAAGTTGCCAAGGCTCTCAAGGCGAATGGCCCGTTCAAGACGGTGCTGGGCGATCTTTCCTATGACGCGAAGGGCGATCCGACGCTGCCTGGCTACGTCATGTACGAATGGAAGAAGGGCGACGACGGCAAGTACACCTACATCCAGAAAATGTAAGCCTGTCGACGACGGCAGTTCCGGAATGCCCGGCGCTTCGCGCCGGGCATTTTTCGTTTGATGTGTTAGCCGTTGTTAAAGCGTCCTTTGCGCATTCGAGGGAAACACGCGGCGCTCAGAGCAAAAAGAATCGATTTAAATCGGTTTAATCGCCGCCCGATTTTGTTTGCGCTGCAGCATTTTCGCGTTAATCATGGCGCCAGTTTCCTTCCCGTCAGCGTCCGGAGCCTTGTCCTTGGCAATCACGAAAATCCTTGTCGCCAACCGGTCCGAAATCGCCATCCGCGTCTTCCGCGCGGCCAACGAGCTCGGCCTCAAAACCGTGGCGATCTGGGCCGAGGAGGACAAATACTCGCTGCACCGCTTCAAGGCCGACGAAAGCTACCAGGTCGGGCGCGGGCCGCATCTGACCAGGGATATGGGACCGATCGAAAGCTATCTGTCGATCGAGGAGGTGATCCGCGTCGCCAGGCTTTCGGGCGCCGATGCCATCCATCCGGGCTACGGGCTGTTGTCGGAAAGCCCCGAGTTCGCCGAAGCCTGCGCCAAGGCCGGCATCATTTTCATTGGACCCAAGCCGGATACGATGCGCAGGCTCGGCAACAAGGTCGCCGCGCGCAACCTGGCGATCGAGGTTGGCGTGCCGGTAATTCCCGCCACCGAACCGTTGCCGGACGACATGGAGGCGGTGAAGACGCTCGCCAAAACGATCGGCTATCCGGTGATGCTGAAGGCATCGTGGGGCGGCGGCGGCCGCGGCATGCGCGCCATCCGCTCGGAAACCGACCTCGCCCGCGAAGTGACGGAGGGCAAGCGCGAAGCGAAAGCCGCCTTCGGCAAGGAGGAGGTCTATCTGGAAAAGCTGATCGAGCGCGCCCGCCATGTCGAGGTGCAGGTGCTGGGCGACACACACGGCAATGCCGTGCACCTGTTCGAGCGCGATTGTTCCATCCAGCGCCGCAACCAGAAGGTGGTCGAGCGCGCGCCGGCGCCGTACCTCGAAATGTCGCTGCGCGAAGAGCTTTGCGATTACGCGCTGAAGATCGCCCGCGAGACGAGCTATGTCGGGGCCGGCACCGTCGAGTTCCTGCAGGATGCCGACACCGGCAAATTCTACTTCATCGAGGTCAATCCGCGTATCCAGGTGGAGCACACCGTCACCGAGCAGGTGACCGGCATCGACATCGTCAAGGCGCAGATTCACATCCTCGATGGTTTCGCCATCGGTACGCCGGAATCGGGCGTGCCAGCGCAGAAGGATATCAGGCTCAACGGCCACGCGCTGCAGTGCCGCATCACCACGGAAGATCCCGAGCACAATTTCATTCCCGACTATGGCCGCATCACCGCCTATCGCGGCGCCACCGGTTTCGGCATCCGCCTCGACGGCGGCACCGCCTATTCGGGCGCGGTCATCACCCGTTTTTATGACCCGCTGCTGGAGAAGGTGACTGCTTGGGCACCGACGCCGGCCGAGACCATCGCCCGCATGAACCGGGCTCTGCGCGAGTTCCGTATTCGCGGCGTGGCGACCAATCTCACCTTCCTCGAGGCGATCATCAATCACCCGAGTTTCGCCGACAATTCCTACACGACCAAGTTCATCGACACGACGCCGGAGCTGTTCGCGAGCGTGAAGCGGCAGGACCGCGCGACCAAGCTGCTCAATTATCTGGCCGATGTCAGCGTCAACGGCCATCCCGAGACGCGCGGCCGGCCGCAGCCGAAGGCCGACGCGGCGGCACCCATGGTGCCCTACCTCAATGGCAATGTGCCTGATGGCAGCAAGCAGAAGCTCGACGCGCTTGGGCCGGAGAAATTCGCGGCCTGGATGCGCGCGCAGAAAGAGGTGCTGGTTACCGACACGACGATGCGCGACGGGCACCAATCCTTGCTCGCGACGCGCGTGCGCACCTATGACATCGCCGGCATTGCCGGCACCTATGCGCGCGCGCTGCCGCAGCTTTTGTCGCTCGAATGCTGGGGCGGGGCGACGTTCGACGTCGCCATGCGCTTCCTCACCGAAGACCCGTGGGAGCGGCTGTCGCTGGTGCGCGAGGCAGCGCCCAATTTGTTGCTGCAAATGCTTTTGCGCGGCGCCAACGGCGTCGGCTACACCAACTATCCCGACAATGTGGTCCAGCATTTCGTCAAACAGGCCGCCGCCGGCGGCATCGACCTGTTCCGCGTCTTCGACTGTTTGAACTGGGTCGACAACATGCGTGTCGCCATGGACGCGGTCGGCGCCGAGGGCAAGCTGATCGAAGCGGCGATCTGCTACACCGGCGACATACTCGACCCGGCGCGAGCCAAATACGACCTCAAATACTATGTCGCGCTGACCAGGGAGTTGCAGGCGGCCGGCGCCCATATCATCGCGGTCAAGGACATGGCCGGGCTCTTGAAGCCGACGGCGGCGCGCGCACTGTTCAAGGCGCTGCGCGAGGCGACCGATCTGCCGATCCACTTCCACACGCACGACACGTCAGGCCTGTCGGCGGCGACGGTGCTGGCGGCGGTGGACAGCGGTGTCGACGCCATTGACGCGGCGATGGACTCCTTATCGGGCAACACCTCGCAGCCTTGCCTGGGCTCGATCGTCGAGGCGCTGAAGGGCACCGAGCGAGATCCGGGCCTCGACCCGCAATGGATTAGGAACATCTCGTTCTACTGGGAGGCGGTGCGCAACCAGTATGCAGCCTTCGAGAGCGACCTGAAGGGGCCGGCCTCGGAAGTCTACCTGCACGAAATGCCAGGCGGGCAATTCACCAATCTCAAGGAACAGGCGCGCTCGCTCGGGCTGGAGACGCGCTGGCACGAAGTGGCGCAGACCTATCACGACGTCAATCTGATGTTCGGTGACATCGTCAAGGTGACGCCGTCGTCCAAGGTTGTCGGCGACATGGCGCTGATGATGGTAAGTCAGGACCTGACGGTCGCCGATGTCGAAAATCCAGCCAGGGATATCGCCTTCCCGGATTCGGTCGTGTCGATGCTGCGCGGCGATCTCGGCCAGTCGCCCGGCGGCTGGCCGGAGGCGCTGCAGAAGAAGGTGCTGAAGGGCGGTAAGCCGATCACTGTGCGACCTGGCTCGCTGTTGAAAGCAGCCAATCTCAAGGCCAGCCGCAAGGAGATCGAGGAGAAGCTCGAGCGCAAGCTTAGCGAATTCGAATTCGCCTCGTGGCTGATGTACCCGAAGGTTTTTTCCGACTTTGCCGCAGCCCAGGAAACCTACGGGCCGGTCAGCGTGCTGCCGACGCCGACCTATTTCTACGGCATGAAGCCGGAAGACGAGATCTTTGTCGACATCGAGAAAGGCAAGACTCTGGTGGTGCGCTGCCTGGCCATCGGCGATGTCGACGAGAAAGGCATGGTCACCGTGTTCTTCGAGCTCAACGGCCAGCCGCGCCGGATCAAAGTGCCGGATCGCGCGCATGGTGCTTCCGCCGCCAAGGCGCGGCGCAAGGCCGAGCCGGGTAACGAGGCGCATGTCGGCGCGCCGATGCCGGGCGTGGTCTCGGCACTTGCCGTCGCCGCCGGCCAGGCGGTCAAGGCCGGCGACGTGCTGCTGTCGATCGAGGCGATGAAGATGGAGACGGCATTGCATGCCGAGCGTGACGGCACAATCGCCGAAGTGCTGGTGAAGGCCGGCGACCAGATCGACGCCAAGGATCTGCTGATCGCATTCGGGTAAGGTGCGTTGATATTCAGGTGATGCCGGCCTGCAAACGCCAGCTGCCTGCGCTTCCGGTGCTCACGTACTTAAGTACGCTCCGCTCCGGTTCTCGGCAGCCACCGTTTTCGGCTCGGCCTGACCTGAATCTCAACACACCTTGGGGTGTGCCTAACCCTTCATGCCGCATCGATAACAGCTTGACCGGTCGCCCCCGGTCGGGCATCGAACCGCTGCAAATTCGCCGCGACACGTTCCTGAGTCGCGGCATGGAAAACGACGCGGAGAAAAAAATGGCCGACGACATCACCGAGACCAGCCAGACTGTTGCCGCCGGCCAGCTGCGTGCCTTCATCGAGCGCATCGAGCGGCTCGAAGAAGAGAAGAAGACGATCGCCGACGACATCAAGGAAGTGTTCGCCGAGGCCAAGGGCACCGGCTTCGACACCAAGGCGATGCGGTCGATCATCCGTCTGCGCAAGAAGGACCAGGCCGAGCGGCAGGAGGAGGAAACCATCCTCGACCTCTACAAAGCCGCGCTCGGCATGGTGTAAGGCTGGTAACAGCCCTGGGCGCCGGTTGCGGCACCCTCAATGGGTCGAAGCATGAGCGAATTCGACTTTGGCGTCCGCCGCGCCTCTGAATTCCGCCAACGCGGCTTCTGGACGCTGTTCGCGGAACGGCATCCGGAAGAAAGGGCGCTGATGGCGCGGCGCGGACCCTGGTTCTGGCAGCGCGGGCTGCCCGACTTCGCGTTGGTCCTTTCCATGTATGTCGCGCCGGCGCAGAACCATGTCGGCGTCTTCTTCGGCCGCAACGAGAAGTTCGGTGCCACGGAAGCCTGGTCGCGGTTGAAGCCGTTCCAGCCGGCGATCGAAGACAGGTTGAAGCTCAGGCCGGAACAGAGTTGCGAGGGCCTCGGCATCAATTCGCTGTGGCGGGTGAACTGCTTTGCCGAGGACAATTGGCCCGCCATGGCCGACTGGCTGGTGACGGAAGCATCGCGTTTCGAGCGCGCCGTTGCCGGGGTTCTGGGCGAGGGTGGCGAAGCCGGTTCGTGAATTCGCGTCGCAGCCGCTTGAGCTAGTTCGGCTTCGGCGTGTCGCGGCCGATCTGTTCGAGATGGTGTTGCAGCGCCAGATGGTCGAGCGCATCCATCGGCAGATTGGTGAACAGCGAGATGCGGTTGTTGAGCATGCGATAGGCATCGGCAAAGGCAAGGTGCAGCTCGGCCTCGGTGCCGTCTGCCTTGGCTGGGTCCGGTATCGACCAGAGCGCGGTCATCGGATGACCCGGCCAGATCGGACATGATTCATTCGCGGTGCTGTCGCAAAGCGTGAAGATGAAGTTCATTTCCGGCGCGTCGGGTTCGGCAAACTCGTCCCAGCCTTTCGAACGGGCGAAGCTCGTATCGTAGTTGAGGCTTTCGAGCAGCTGCAGTGCGTAGGGATTGACCTTGCCCTTCGGCTGCGAGCCGGCGGAAAAGGCCTTGAACCTGCCGGCACCGAGCCGATTGAGGATGGCTTCTCCCATGATGGAGCGCGCTGAATTGGCGTTGCAAAGAAACAGCACGTTGTAGACATTATCGCTCATCTGAAGACCTCCTTGGCAGGCGACTGGATGATGGGGGCGGCAGATTCCGGCAATTTATCTCTGCCAAGATGCCGGCAAGGGCGACGTAGAAAGGTTTCACGACCGTTTGATGACAATCTGTCAAATCATATGCTTGCGTGCCGATGATCGACTTGCGTTGACAGGCTTGCTGCGTTCGACATTTCTGCGGCTGTCGAAAGAGAGAAGGCCGCGCCTATGAGTGCTCCCTTCGAAGGCGAAGGCGGTGAGGCAAGCCGCGCTCTGGGCTTCTTCCGCTCGCGCTGGCAAGGCACGGCCCCGCTCGATCGGCTGTTCTGGCGCGATCTTGTCCTTGTCGGCACGGCGATCAACATCGCAGTGTCGGTGCTGGCGCTGATCTTGCTCGGGCTAAAGCTGCCGCTCGCTCTCGTTCTGGCGGTGCATTTCGCGCCGGTGCCGTACAACTTCTTTCTGACTTTTGCGGTGTGGCGGACCGCCGAGAAATCCCCCAGCATCAAGGCTTCGCTGATGACGCTGGGGGCTGTGCTGTGGCTGATACTGGTGGTGGTGGTCTGACAGGACAGTGCTGCCAACGTCGAATTCCAGTCAGGCAGCCGGCTCGAATTTCAGCGCGACGCCATTGATGCAATAGCGCAGGCCGGTCGGGGGCGGACCGTCCTCGAAGACGTGGCCGAGATGGCTGCCGCAGCGAGCGCAGTGGCATTCTGTGCGGACCATGCCGTAGCTGCGGTCGACGGTCGTCTCGACCGAACCGGGCACCGGGTCGTTGAAGCTCGGCCAGCCGGTGCCGCTCTCGAATTTCAGCTTGGACTCGAACAAGGGCTGGTCGCAGCCGACACAGGAAAAGGTGCCGGCGCGCTTCTCGTGGAGCAAGGCGCAACTGCCTGGCCGCTCGGTGCCGTGGTTGCGCATCACCGCATATTGCTCTGGCGACAGGCGCGCGCGCCATTCGGCATCGGTACGGGTGACTGGGTAGGTATGGCTATCCATCTTTTTGCCTCTTAGCTCATGCCGCTGTTTGGGTTGCCTTCCCAAGTTCGCCTAAAATAGGCATTCGTTACGGCGTTTGCCCATATTTTCGATGCCGCGAAGAATTCCTCAGGCGATCGCCGCGAGATACCGCGCAACCGACGCTGCAAATGCCGCCTTTGCGTCTCCGAGGACGTTCTGGTTCCACCATGCGCCATAGATATGGTCGAACGCGAAAGGCTCCAGCGCGGCCTTGATGCCGAGCACTTTCGCCGCATTGAGCGGGATGTAGTTCGGGTAGCTGTACATGAAGCTGACATGGCGGCGCGTAGGCGTCACCTGCAAGATGTCGCCGGCCAGGATGGCGTCGCCGCCGTCGCGCTTCCAGTGCAGCACCTGGCCGCCGGAAAAGTGGCCGCCGCAACGGATAAGTGTCAGCGAGGGGTTTAGGGCGCGCGTCTCGCCTTCCCAACTGATAACAGCCGGATGCGGCCGCATGATCCACTTGCGATCATCGGCGTGCAGGTAGATCGGCACGCCGCCAAACGCTTCGCTCCACTCGACCATTGCCGAATAATAATGGCAGTGCGAAATGGCGATCGCGGTCAGGCCGCCCCGTCGGTTGATTTCGGCCACGGCCTCGTCATTGACCATCGAGATGCAGTCCCACAGCACATTGCCGTGCGGCGTTTGCGCCAGCAGCGCCCGCTGACCGATGGCGAAGCGCGGCTCGATGCCGAAGGCGAGCACGCCGGCGTCGTCTTTCATCACGATCCGATGCCCGGCAGCGAGTTCCTCCGGCGTGATCCAGGCCTGGCCCTCCCAGCGCACATATTGCCGCTCGTCCTCGCAGATCGGGCAATGGTCCGGCGGCGCGGCTGTTGCCGCGAATTGGACGCCACACTGCAGGCAAAGGAAACAGGTCATCGGCCTTCCTGTCTTGCGTTCCGAAAATCCACTCAGTGCTTCCTTGAAAGCTGTTTCGTCGCGGCTTCGAGCCCGGCGAGCGTCAGCGGAAACATGCGGCCGCCGAAGATATCGCGGATCATGGCGATCGAATGAGTATAGCCCCAGTGTTTCTCATTTTCCGGGTTGAGCCATACCGCGTTTGGCCATTGCTGCAGCAGGCGGTTGAGCCAGACGACGCCGGCTTCCGGATTCCAATGCTCGACCGAGCCGCCGGGATGCGCGATCTCATAGGGGCTCATCGAGGCATCGCCGACGACGATCACCTTGTAGTCCGGGCCGTATTTGTGGAGGAGGTCGAAGGTCGGGATCACCTCCGCATGGCGGCGGCGATTGTCCTTCCAAACGCCTTCGTAAAGGCAGTTGTGGAAGTAAAAGTATTCGAGCTGGCGGAATTCGGCGCGGGCAGCCGAAAACAGCTCTTCGACGCTTTTGATGTGGTCGTCCATCGAGCCGCCGACATCGAAGAACATCAGCAGCTTCACGGCATTGCGCCGCTCGGGCCGTGTTTGCACGTCGAGATAGCCATGTTCGGCCGTGGCGTGGATGGTGCCGGGCAGGTCGAACTCCTCCTCGGCGCCTTCGCGCACCCAGCGGCGCAAGCGCTTCAGCGCGATCTTTATATTGCGGGTGCCGAGCTCGACGGCATCGTCGAAATTCCTGAATTCGCGCTTGTCCCAGACTTTCACCGCGCGGCGGTTGCGGCTCTCATGCTGGCCGATGCGAACGCCTTCGGGATTGTAGCCATAGGCCCCGAAGGGCGATGTCCCGCCGGTGCCGATCCATTTCGAGCCGCCCTGATGCCGGCCCTTCTGTTCCTCAAGCCGTTTTTTCAGCGTTTCCATCAGCTTTTCGAAACCACCCATCGCCTCGATCAGCTTTTTTTCTTCATCGGTCAGGTGCTTTTCGGCAAGCCGCCGCAGCCATTCCTCCGGAATGTTCTCGACGTCGACCGCGTTTTCGCCAGCCAGCGCTTCGACCCCCTTGAAGATATGCGAAAAGACTTGGTCGAAACGGTCGATGTGGCGCTCGTCCTTCACCAGTGCCGAGCGGGCGAGATAGTAAAAACCCTCGACGTCATAGTCGACCAGCCCCGCCTCCAGCCCTTCCAGCAGCGACAGATATTCCCGAAGCGAGACCGGAACACGCGCTGCCTTCAGTTCGAGGAAGAAGGGAATGAACATCGTACGACTTTATCTGTGATCTTCAATCTTCTCCCGTGCGGCGCTGGCGATGAAAGCGGAACGCGTGAGGCCGCGTCGGCTCGCTTCGGCATCGATTGCCGCCAAAAGGCCTGCGTCGAGCGACAGATTGGCCCGGACAGGCCGGCCGGAATCGATCAGCACGGGGATCATCACGGCAGATTCGCCGGCAGCGCTATCGATTTCGCCCAGTCGGAGCAGATCTGCCACCGTGCGCGCGGCGGGCAAGAGCAAGTGCTTCGCCATTCGTGCCTCGGCCCATTCGCGAACGGCGGAAGTCGCATCGGCTATCGCCTCCTCGGGACTTGCGCCACCGCCGTGACACCCGGGAAGATCGGGCACCCGCACCCCCCAGACATCATCTGCGCCGTCAAGAATTCCGACATAGTGCATCATGATTCGTCCCTAAATCCATCCAGCAAGCCGGGCGATCGACCGCGCGACACCCAGAGATTGTTCGCGATGCCGCGGCACGATGATCATGATCTCCGGCCTCTCCGGATGCTCATACTTCTCATGCTTGCCGCCGCCTACGTTCACCCAGCCATCGCGTAAAAGCCTCGTGACGATCTTGCGTGTGTTGGTCTCGATCAGTGGCACGGGCAGTCCTGATCATGCGCAATATATTGCGCAAGAGCAGTTATTTCAATCGTCGGCAGCCATCACATCAAATCATACTCGATGAAGCCCGTGCGCCGCGCCACGTAGTCGTAGAGCTTGCGCGCGGTGGTGTTGGTCTCGTGGGTCATCCAGTAGACGTTCTTGACGCCGATCTTGCCGGCTTCCTGCTTCACCGCCTCGATCAGGGCGGCGCCGACGCCCTTGCCGCGCACATCCGGGTCGGCGAACAGGTCCTGGAGATAGCAGTTGTTTACCTGGGACCAGCAGGAGCGATGGTAGAGATAGTGCGTCAAGCCGACCGCCTTGCCGTCGAGGGTGGCGATGAAACCTTTCGGCTCGAACTCGCTTGCCGTGAACAGGCGCTTCCAGGTGAGGGCGTAGACGTCCTCCGGCAGCTTGGTTTCGTAAAAGGTGAGGTAGGCGGTCCACAGACGCTGCCAGTCGGCATGGTCGGATTGTGCAAGTGGGCGGACGGTGATCTCGGTCATTTCATTTCCCTCTAAGGTCTGCAACCCGATCCATCCCAATAGAATCGGCATCACGAATATCTTTGCCTATCCCGCCGGCAAATTATACTCGCGAAAAGCGGTCGCGAGCATGCGCAGCGCCTCTCGTGCCCGCGGCGCCAAAGCGTGCGAGTGCAAAACGATCTCCGAAGATGGAATTGGCGGCAAGCCGAGTTTGCGGCCCACGTCGACCAAGCCGGGGGGAACGACACGGTGGGCGAGGGCGGAAATGGCGAAGCCGGCCGATACCGCGATGTTGACGGCCGCGCCGCCACCGCCCACGAAAGCCTCACTCCAGGCGATGCCTGCCCTATCCAGCGCCTCGACCGCCCTCAGGCGGTCCGGGCAGTTGCATACGGTGCTTAAAAGAGCCAGGCGCAATGGCGTTCCGGGCCGCCATTCGAAGGCAGGGGCCGCGAACCAGCCATAGTGGGTGCGCGACAAGGCTTCGCCGCGTCGGATGTCATCTTCCTGGTGCACGATCACAGCGTCGAGCTCGCCGCGATCGAAAGCTCCTTCCAGCATGGAGCTGGTGTCGATCCTTATGTTGAGCGCGAGCGACGGATCATGGGCATGAAGCTGGGCTATCAGTGTGGAAAGCTTAGGCCCCGCGACATGATCGACAAAGCCGAGAGCAAGCCGACACGGCGCTGCGGAAAACTCCGCGACGGCGCGTTCATGGGCGGCAAGGAATTCACGGGCCGCGGGAAGGAAGACCGCTCCCCTTGCGGATAGAGCCACACGGCGCGGGGTCCGTTCGATCAAACGCGCGCCGAGCTTTTCTTCGAGCCGGCGCAGCTTGACGCTGATCGTCGCCTGGGTGCTCCCCATCGCGGCAGCCGCCCGGGTGAAGCTCTGCAGGTCGGCCACCATGACGAAGGTGCGCACGGCGTCGACATCAAGGCTGGTCATCGCGATCATTCCATTTTGTCATTTCTGAAATAGAAACGCATAGCCTTTTTTCATAGTCAAGCCTCGTCTATGTCATGTCGGCCACAGTTTAAGGGCGCCGCTCGCAGCCCCTTTTGAATGCTCCGATGGAAAGTGATCGATATGACGTTTCAAATTGACCGAAACACCGTTGCGCTCGCGGGCGCCTGCCTTGCCTCGTTGCTGTTCGGCCTTGAAATCTCCAGTGTGCCGGTGATCCTTCCGAAACTGGAAAGCGTGCTCGCCGCCGACTTCAAGGATCTGCAATGGATCATGAACGCCTACACCATTGCCTGCACCACTGTGTTGATGGCGACGGGGACATTGGCCGACCGTTTCGGCCGCAAACGCGTGATGGTGATCACCACCGTCGCCTTCGGCTTCGCCTCTCTGCTATGCGGCCTCGCACCGAGCGCTCCACTTCTGATTGTCGCGCGCTTCCTGCAAGGCCTTGCGGGGGGCGCGATGTTCACTTGCAGTGTGGCGGTGCTGTCCCACCAGTTCCAAGACGGCAGTCAACGCGGCAAGGCCTTCGTAGCCTGGAGTGTCGTCTCGGGCATCGGGCTTGGTTTTGGTCCCGCCATTGGCGGATTGATCGTAACGCTGTCGAGCTGGCAGTGGGTGTTCCTCATCCATGTGCCACTCGCCATCCTTGCCTTGGTCTTCATCGGTGCCGGTGTCACCGAATCATTCGATCGAAACGCCCAGAAGCTTGACCGGGCCGGTATCCTCACGCTCTCGTTTGCGGTGTTCGGCCTCTCCTATCTGATCACGCAAGGGGCTGATCTCGGCTCTGGCGCCCGCATCGGCGTGGCAAGCGCGGCCGTGCTGGCTTTCATCGCGTTCCTTGTTGCCGAAAAGATCAACCCCTATCCGATGTTCGATTTCTCGGTGTTCCGCATCCGCCAATTTTCGGGAGCGATCATGGGCGGCATTGGCATGAATTTCAGCTACTGGCCGTTCATCATCTATCTGCCGATCTATTTTTCGGGAGTGCTCGGCTACGACAGCACCACGACCGGCCTGTTGCTGCTCGTCTACACGCTTCCCCTGATGCTGATGTCCTCGATCGCCGAGCGCTTGCGCGCCCGCTATCAGGCGCGGGTGGCAATCCCGCTCGGGTTGCTGACATTGGGGATCGGTTTCATCGCCATGTGGATAGGTTCCGGGCTCGACGGAGCCAACTGGCTGACCATGCTGCCCGGCACGCTGATTGCCGGCATCGGCATCGGCCTGACCAATTCGCCAACCACCAACACCACGACCGGCTCAGTGTCGCCGGATCGTGCCGGCATGGCTTCGGGCATCGATATCAGCGCGCGCTTGATCACGCTCGCCATCAATATCGCGGTGCTGGGCTTGCTGTTGACGCAGGGGATCGTTTCTTATCTGCGCGACGCATTGGGCACGGCCTTGGATCCCAATGAACTGCGCGCGCTGGCGGAGAAGATCGCCGCCGGAAATCTCGATGGCCTGTCGCAATACTCGCCCAAGCTCGCGACACTCGATCCGTCCGGCGCCATCGCGCATGCCGCTTTGGTCAACGGTTTTGGCTGGGTCATGCTCTATAGCGGGATCGGCGTTCTTGCTCTTGCCGTCATCAGCTTCTTCATCTTCGGCCCCAAAAATGTCGCGCTGCAGGAGGCAAGAGGCCATCATACTGCTCACAGCGCAGGCGAAGCCCGCTCGTAGCGACGGCCTCCCAGCTCGGCGTCAGAGGCCGAGTTCCTGCGGCCCAGGATGACCGCCTCTCACCCCTGCCGTCTCGCCATGAAGGCCAGTCGCTCGAACAGATGCACGTCCTGTTCGTTCTTCAAAAGCGCACCATGCAATTTCGGCAGCGCGTTCTTCGGGTCGGCGCGCAAATCCTCAGGCGCGATGTCGTCGGCGACCAAGAGCCTGATCCAGTCCAATGCCTCGGAGGTCGACGGCTTCTTCTTCAGGCCCGGCACGTCGCGGATCTCGTAGAACTGGGTGAGCGCGGCACGCACCAGGTTCTGCTTGATGCCGGGATAGTGCACGTCGACGATCCTATGCAGCGTGTCGACGTCGGGAAAGCGGATATAGTGGAAGAAGCAGCGACGCAGGAAGGCGTCCGGCAGTTCCTTCTCGTTGTTGGAGGTGATGATGACGATCGGCCTGACTTCGGCGCGGATCGTTTCGCCAGTCTCGTAGACGAAGAACTCCATCCTATCGAGTTCCTGCAACAAATCGTTGGGGAACTCGATATCGGCCTTGTCGATCTCGTCGATCAGAAGCACCACCTTATTGGCCGTTGCGAAGGCATCCCACAGCTTGCCGCGCTTGATATAATTCCTGATGTCGTTGAAGCGCTCGTCGCCGAGCTGGCTGTCGCGCAGCCGCGAGACAGCGTCATACTCGTAGAGGCCCTGCTGCGCCCTTGTCGTCGACTTG
This sequence comes from Mesorhizobium sp. M6A.T.Ce.TU.002.03.1.1, assembly GCF_003997275.1. Lineage (NCBI taxonomy): Bacteria > Pseudomonadati > Pseudomonadota > Alphaproteobacteria > Hyphomicrobiales > Phyllobacteriaceae > Mesorhizobium > Mesorhizobium sp. M6A.T.Ce.TU.002.03.1.1. Next base: position 5,376 of record NZ_RZTI01000082.1, on the reverse strand, counting down.
ACGTGCCATTCGATCAGCTCGAGGCCGAGCGCTGCCGCCACTTGCCTCGCCAGCTCGGTCTTGCCGGTGCCGGGCTCGCCCTTGACCAGCAATGGCCGCTCCAGCGCGATTGCCGCATTGACCGCCACCATCAGGTCCTTGTCGGCGACATAGGCCGCCGTGCCTTCGAAACGCATTCTTGCTCCTCGGTTTTTCATAGCAACCGTAAGGAGACGGTCCAGCCTGTGCAAGGCGCAGCAGCGAGGGCACGGTGAAACCTCATGCCGCGCAGCTCCCAGGCGGGTCTTTGTGACGAATTAAGCCGCGGAGCATGGCCGTCTCTCTGGCGCTTGGCCGATCGCCAGCCTATATTGGTTGTGACGGTCTGCGCTTCCCGGCAGGAGAACATTTTCCCCGGGGCCTTAATGATCCCTAGGGAGCTGTCCCTGGGAAGACCCGTGGGTTTTCTCATACGGCGCCCACCTACTTTGTAGGTTCCCGGGATCGCTCTCTCCACCGGTTGTGTGGATCGTCACTCGACGCAAAAGATCCACTCAAATTCGGTGGATCATGCGGTGGAAAACGTCGCTCCTAAAACTCCAATCAGATCCGACCTTTTCTACCTTGGCCCCATGACTTCTCCAAAAGAACTGAAAAGACATCTCCGCAAGGAAGCACTCGGACGCCGCGACGCGCTCGATCCGTTCTGGCGTGTGGAGGCAGCGCTCGAAATGGCCGAGACGGCGCGGGACAGCATTGCGATAGAGCCTGGCCAGATCGTCTCCGGCTTCTGGCCGATGCGCTCGGAAGTCGACGTCCGGCCGCTGATGTTTGCCTTGCGCGAAAACGGGGCACGGCTTTGCCTGCCTGCCATTCTCGACAAGACCACCATCGTCTTTCGCGAACTGGTGCGTGGGGCGCCGATGGTCGATATGGGGTTCGGCACCGTCGGGCCGCATGAGGAGGCCGAGGTGCTTGATCCCCAGGTGATGCTGGTGCCGCTCGCGGCTTTCGACGCGCGCGGCCACCGCATCGGCTACGGCGCCGGTTATTACGACCGCGCGATCGCGCGGCTGGTCGACAAGGGGCAGCCGCCCCGGCTGATCGGGATTGCTTTCGACTGCCAGGAGGTGGCGCTGGTGCCGGACGAGCCGCACGACATGGTCATCCCGGAAATACTCACCGAGAACGGGTTGCGCCAGTTCGCGCCGAAATTGTAGATAAGTTCCTGGACGCATGGTCTTTTCCGAAAGTCATGCAGCTTTTGTGCTTCGCTGACCTTTGGTTCGGGATCATGTTTAGATGAGACTTCTCTTCCTCGGCGATATGGTCGGCAAGACCGGGCGCACGGCAGTGTGGGAACAACTGCCCGGCCTGATCTCAGATTTCAAACTCGACTTCGTCATCGTCAATGGTGAGAACGCCGCCGGCGGCTTCGGCATCACCGAAGAGATCTTTCGCGAGACGATCTCGGCGGGCGCCGATGTCGTCACCACCGGCAATCATGTCTGGGACCAGCGCGACGCGCTGGTTTTCGCGCCGCGCGAGGAGCGCTTCCTGCGTCCGTCCAATTTCCCCAAGGGCGCGCCGGGCCGCGGCTCCGGCGTCTACATCGCCAGGAATGGCGCGCGCGTTCTGGTCACCAACATCATGGGCCGGGTGTTCATGCATCCCGAACTCGACGACCCGTTTCAGGCAGGTGAGCGCGAGCTTGCCGCCTGTCCGCTCGGCGAGCAGGCCGACGCGGTGGTCATCGATTTCCATGCCGAGGCGACGTCTGAAAAAATGTGCTTTGCGCATTTCGTCGACGGCCGTGCCAGTCTCGTCGTCGGCACCCACACGCACCAGCCGACCGGCGACCACCATATCCTCAATGGCGGCACCGGCTATATCTCCGACGCCGGCATGTGCGGCGACTATGATTCCTCGCTTGGCATGGATAAGGAGGAGCCGCTCAACCGGTTTCTGTCAAAGGTGCCGAAAGGGCGCTTCGAGGCGGCGACCGGCCCGGCGACATTGTGCGGCGTCGGCGTCGACATTTCGGATCGCAGCGGCCTGACCGAGCGGATTGCGCCGTTTCGCCGCGGGCCGCGGCTGGAGGAAACCGCACCATCCTTCTGGTCATGACATTGATATAAGCGATGTAATACCTAACTGCCGGCTACGCCTGCTTCAGATCGTAAAGAGGGGACGACCTCCATGCAGCTCATCGAATTCCTGGCGCCACATTTCGCCTTTGTCTCCGATCCGACCGCGTGGGTCGCGTTGCTGACGCTGATCGTGCTGGAGGTCGTGCTCGGCATCGACAATCTGATCTTCATCTCGATCCTCACCAACAAATTGCCGGAGGCACAAAGGGCCCGCGCCCGGCGGCTCGGCATTTCTGCCGCGCTGATCATGCGGCTGGTACTGCTTGCCACCATCTCGATCATCGTCCAGTTGACGGCGCCGGTATTCACCGCTTTCGGCCATGGTTTTTCCTGGCGCGACCTGATCCTGATCGCTGGCGGCCTGTTCCTCGTCTGGAAGGCGACCAAGGAGATCCACCACACGGTCGATCTCGAGGATCATCAGGACACGATGATGGGCCAGACGCTGCAGCTTTCACTGGCCGGCGCGATTTTCCAGATCCTGCTGCTCGACCTCGTCTTCTCGATCGATTCGATCATCACCGCGGTCGGCATGACCGACGAGATTGCCATCATGTACATCGCCGTCATCGTGGCGGTCACCGTGATGATGCTGGCGGCCGGGCCGCTCGCCGACTTCATCGCCAAGAACCCCAGCATCGTCATGCTGGCGCTCAGCTTCCTTCTGATGATCGGCATGACGCTGATCGCCGACGGCATGGGCTTCCATGTGCCCAAGGGCTACATCTACGCCGCCATGGGTTTTTCCGCCCTTGTCGAGGGTCTCAACATGCTGGCGCGACGCCGGAGGAAGGCAAAGGCTGGCGGGCACTGAGATCGGGCGCTTAGGGACGCCGGTGCGTTTTAACTCGCAGGCACGCCTTTCGGGTGACGGTCGCCGATCAGGCCAAGCGTCAGGCCTTGCTCCAGCCACGCCTTGGCGCCGGCGAGCACCAACGCGAAGCCACCGGTCGAGCCGATCGCCTGCTTGACCTGCTCGTCGGCACTGCCGGCAAAGCCGAAATTGCGAACTTCGACGAAGGTCGTGCCGCCGGGCATCTCGGTAAAGGTCCAGACCACCGTGGTCGGCGGATCGCTCCATTGCATGACGATCTTTTCGTTCCTGACGAATTCGCTGACCGTGACCGGCGTCGAGACGCCGTACATGCGCCATTCCCAGCGAACCTCCTTGCCGCTGTCCAGCCTGCCGCTGCCATGAGTGAACCAGAATTTCGTCGTGATCGCCGGATCGACGATGGCTTCGAACATTTCTGCGACCGGCCGCCGGATCAGCATGCCGGCTTCGGCGGTCGGTGTCTCACGGATTTCCATATCGTCCTCCTTTCCGAACAGGCCTCCGTCACCAGGCGTCGGGTTCGCGCACCATGTGAACGATGTTGGCCGGATTGGTGATCCAACCGCCACGAAAACCCTCACCCAGCGCCTCAATGGCGTCGCAGCGCACGATACCGGCCTTGGCGAGATGATCGGCTGCGGCCGGAAAATCGTCGGTGAACAACTCCAGCCAGATCTCCGCCTGGCTCAGCATCGGCGCTTCGTCGATCCATAGGCGATTGGGGCCGAGTTCGAAGCCGATAGCCGGCGCCTTGGCCGCGAACGGCTTCAGGCCGACGACGTCCCGGTAGAAGGCGATCGTGTCCTGGTACTGGTGTGGCGGCACTTTCATGGCGATGTTGATGCCGCCGGTGATTTTCGCAGGCATTCTTTCCTCAGTCTTCTCAGATATTGTCTTCGCTGGCCGGTTCACCCTTCATCTCGCTGCGGTAGTAGCCGTCGCGCAGGTTGATGCCGTATTCGACATAGGCCTTCATGCAGGCCAGCATCTGCGACCAACCCTCGCAATTGAGATAGGATTTCTTCAGGCCGACCGCGTCCTCGTGCCAGCCGTTCTCGGCGATGGTGACGAAGGTGCCGCCATCATCCAGCGGCTCGAAATTCATCTCGATGCGCGTCTTGTAAGCCGGCTTGCCGTCGGCGTCGGTGGCGTCCCAGCGCAGCACGATGCGGCTGTCTTTTTCCACCTGGTCGACCTCGACCGGGACCTTGCCCCACCAGACGACGCCGGCGCCTGCCACCAGCGGCGCGCTGGCGCCGCCGATCGTGGTGAAATAGCCGCTGAGCTTGGTCGGATTGACGACTGCGTCGAAGACCTCGGCGACCGGTTTGCCGATGCGGCCCGAAACTCTGAATCCAAGAGACATATCCACAGCTCCTTCCTTGATCAGGCCGATATTATGTTATAAAAATATAACATGTCAAGCAAAGCGCAGGACGACAATGTTTTCAAGGCGCTGGCGCATCCGCGCCGGCGTGCGCTGCTGGACGAGCTGAAGGACGCGCCGCGGACCACCGGCATGCTGTGCGATGCCTTTCCAGACATGGACCGCTGCACCGTCATGCTGCATCTGAAAGTGCTGGAAGAAGCCGACCTAGTCGTGGCGCGGCGCGAGGGCCGCGAACGCTGGAACCATCTCAACGCGCTGCCGATCAAGCAGATCCACGACCGCTGGATCAGCCAATACGCCACGCACGCGATCAGCATTCTCGACCGGCTGAAATCCGATCTAGAAGAATGAATGGCCGCAGGAATGCAGCTGGCGGGCGCTTTGCGCACCGCGCTTACGGCGCGGCTGGACGAATTGAGCCGATTTATCTATAAGCCGGCCATTCCGAGATAGAGCGCCGTACGTCCATCCGGACGCACCAGGGACGTTCTGAAATTTTGAATTCGAGCATTTTGGCAAAAGGCGAGGTGACACCTCGCTGCAGGATGCTCTGCCAAGAAGACGACAGGGGTGCCATGGCTGGCCATTCACAGTTCAAGAACATTATGCACCGCAAGGGCCGCCAGGACGCGGTGCGGTCGAAAATGTTTTCCAAGCTGGCGCGCGAAATAACCGTCGCCGCCAAGAGCGGCACGCCGGATCCGTCGATGAACCCGCGCCTGCGCTTGGCCGTGCAGAATGCCAAGGCGGTGTCGATGCCGAAAGACAATATCCAGCGCGCCATCAACAAGGCATCGATGGGCGACGCCGAGACTTACGAAGCCGTGCGCTACGAAGGCTACGGACCCGGTGGCGTCGCGCTCATCGTCGAGGCGCTGACTGACAACCGCAATCGCTCGGCGTCGAATGTGCGCGCCGCCTTCACCAAGGCCGGCGGGGCGATGGGGGAAACCGGCTCGGTGTCGTTCATGTGGGACCGTGTCGGCGAGATCTTCTATCCGGCGTCAGTCGGCAGCGCCGAG
>NZ_RZTI01000081.1:0-27097 GCF_003997275.1 Mesorhizobium sp. M6A.T.Ce.TU.002.03.1.1 | reverse complement strand
CAAGCACGAAACCGGCGGCGCGGGCCTCGGCAAGATGGACATGGCGGTCTGTTATGAGGAGATGAACCGGTCGATCTTCGGACCCGTGGTGTTCAATTCGGCAGCGCCCGACGATGGCAACATGATGGTTCTGGAGGCGCTCGGCACGCCAGCACAAAAGGAAAAATGGCTGAAGCCGATCGTCGAGGGCAAGGTGCGATCGGCCTTTGCCATGACCGAACCGCACCCCGGCGGCGGCTCGGACCCTTCGATGATCATGACGCATGCGGAGCTGCGCGGCGACAAATATGTCGTGACCGGCCGCAAATGGTTCATCACCGGCGCGGAGGAGGCCAGCCATTTCATTCTGATCGCGCGAACCTCGGACGACCCGCGCCATGGGCTGTCGGCCCTGATGTTCCACAAGGACCAGCCAGGCTGGCGCATCGTGCGCCGCATCGAGATCATGGGCCCGGAGGAGCATGGCGGGCATTGCGAGCTGGAGTTCGATGGGCTCGAAATCCCTGTCGAAGACATGCTGGTCGGCGAGGGTAGGGGCATGAAGGTGACGCAGGTGCGGCTCGGCCCAGCGCGGCTTACCCACTGCATGCGATGGCTCGGACTGTCCAAGCGCTGCGTTGAGATCGCGCGCGCCTACGCCGCCGAGCGCTATGGTTTCGGCCAGCGCCTCGCCGACCGCGAAAGCGTCCAGCTGAAGCTCGGTGACCTCGCCATGCGCATCGAGATCGGCCGCATCCTGGTGATGAAGGCTGCGTGGGAGCTGGACCGCGGCGGCTTTGCCCGCAAGGAAGTATCGATGGCCAAGATCCAGGTCGCCAATGTGCTGCATGACGCAGCCGATGTGGCGATCCAGATCAATGGCGCGCGTGGCTATTCCAAGGACACGGTGCTCGAATGGATCTACCGCTATGCTCGCCAGGCGCGGCTGGTCGACGGTGCCGATGAGGTCCACAAGATGGTGCTGAACCGTTTCCTCAACGAGGAAGAGAGAGGCTTCTGGCGCTGGACGGTCGAAGGCGAGGCGTAAGCGACGCGCGGTGGCATCTCAGGAGGAAAAGATGGCGCAGCCGTCGAATGCGGATTTCGATCCTGCGGCATTGAAGGCTTTTCTCTCGAACCGCTTCGGCGACGCCGCCATGACGCTTGAGCGGATTGGCGGCGGACAGTCCAACCCAACCTACTTCGTCGACTATGGTGCGCATCGCATGGTGCTGCGCAAGAAGCCGGCCGGGCCGGTCTTGCGCGGGGCGCACGCCGTCGACCGCGAATTCCGCGTGCTTGAGGCGCTCGCATCGACCAACGTCCCGGTGCCGGGGCCGGTGCTCTATCACGACGGCGTCGAGCCGCTCGGCACGCCCTTCTACCTGATGGAGCGGCTTGATGGTCGCGTCTTCCACGACTGTTCGCTGCCCGGCCTTTCGCCCGCGCAGCGACGCGGCATCTATTTCGGCATGGCCGAAGCGATGGCCAAATTGCATGCTGTCCGCCCCGACGAGGTCGGTCTCGGCGACTACGGCCGGCCCGGCAACTATTTCGAGCGCCAGATTGGCCGCTGGACCAAGCAGCTCAGGGAATCGCCGAGTGACAGAATTCCGGCACTCGAAGTGGTCGCCGACTGGCTGCCGCAGCACCTGCCCGCGGATGATGGGCGCGTGGCGATCGCCCATGGCGACTTCCGCCTCGGAAATCTGCTGTTCCATCCCGGCAAGCCGGAGGTGATCGGCATTCTCGATTGGGAGCTGTCGACGATCGGCCATCCGCTCGCCGATCTCGGCTTTTGCTCGATGACCTGGCATTCGACCCCGGACGAGTATGGCGGCATCCTCGGCCTCGATCATGCCGCACTCGGCATCCCGAGCCAGCGCGAATTCCTCGACCATTATTTCGCGCATGCCGTGCCCACTGCGCCCCTGGAACGCTTCCACCTGGTTTTTTCGCTGTTTCGTTTCGCGGTGATCTTCGTCGGCATCGCCGACCGGGCGCGGGCAGGCAGCGCGGCGTCGGCCGATGCCGCCGGGAAGTGGCCTCTCGCCGGCCGCTTTGCCGTGCGTGCCCAAGAGATCATCCAAGGAGCAAGGCCGTGGAGCGGCTCCTGAGGAGAGCGTTCGCGCCTGGTCCTTTCCCTATTCCGCGGCGTCAGCAATCCAGTCCGAGAGGCTTCGCGAAAAGCTTCGCGGCACCATGAGTTCGCACGCGGTCTCACCGGTGCGCAGGAAAAGCACGGGCACATGATGCAAGGACGTCAGCACGGCCCGGCCCGGGGCGGCCGCCGACGCGCGCCAGTCGACGGCGATGCATTTGGAGAGAACCCGCGCGACGTCAGCCCCAGCCATTCTGAAACGCACGCGACCTTCGTCGAGAGAAACTGAACAGCCGAGATCCGGGTCGACGGCAAGCGAAGGTGCCTGCGCGCCGTCGTCAAGAGCCAGCCAGAGACGGCGAGGGGCAACGCGGATGACAAGGAAACCCTTGTGGCGAACAGTCTCTCCAACCGAGGCAGGAAGCTTGGTGCCGAGCGACGTCGAGAGGCTCGATTCGAATTGCCCCAGCGTGCCGTCCCAGCCCTCGACCTGGATGAGCGGGCAATCGGCCACGGACAGGCTGAAATCCGGGCTAGCCATGTAGCCGCTCTCCCTGCGGATCGAGAAATACCGGCGAGACGATGCGGGCGCGCACCGTTTCGGTCTTCATCGCATAGACGGCCACGATCTCGCTTCCTTCGCTAGCGACATCGCCAGCAAGCAAGGCCAGCCCGACATAGCGACCGCGTTCAGGGCTGAAGGTGACGGAGGTCACGCGGCCGCGCCCGTGGCCGTAAGGTTTCTCACCCGGCAGGAACAGGATGGCGCCACCGCGAAGGCGTTTTCCCTCCTCGATGCATTCCAGCCCGACCAGGCGCTGCCGGTCTGGCGCCTGGAAGGCGGGGCGCCGTCGCAACACGTCGCCGACGAAGCCGGTGCGCTTGCCGGCCATGCGGCCGAGGCCAAGATCGTCGAGCGTCGTGCGCCCATCGATTTCAGGTCCGGCGACATGGCCCTTTTCGACGCGCAGCGCACCGAGCGCCTCGACGCCATAAGGCTTCAGATCGAACGGCCTGCCAGCTTCGAGCAGGCGGCTCCAGAGCTGTTCACCGGCGGTTGCGCCGACATAGATTTCGTAGGCGCGCTCGCCGGAATAACTGAGACGCAGGATGCGGAGCGCACGGCCTCGCCATTCGCTTTCGAGCAACCCCATATGCGCAAGTGCCGCGTCGGAAACGTCGAGAGCGGGAAACGCCGCACTCAGAATTGCGCGGCTTTTCGGTCCGGCAACCGACATCGCCGCCCATTCATCGCTCACCGAGGTCACGGCTACGCGCAAATCCGGCCAGGCCGTGTCGAGCAGGAATTCGAGACGCGACAGCACATCGGCGGCCTTGGCGGTCGAGGTGGTCATGAAGAACCGGTTCTCCGCCAGCCGCGTCGTGGTGCCGTCGTCGAAGACGATGCCGTCGTCGCGCAGCATAACGCCGTAGCGGGCACGGCCGACCGGCAGTTTGGCAAAGCCGTTGGCGTAGACGCGGTCGAGGAAAATCGCCGCATCCGGGCCCTGGACGTCGATCTTGCCGAGGGTGGAGATGTCCATCAGGCCCGCAGCCTGGCGCACATTCCGCATTTCGGCGACATAGGCTTCGTTCACGTCGCGTCCGGATTGCCCGTAGAAATAGGGCCGCATCCAGAGCCCGACCTCCAGCATCTCGGCGCCGTTCGCCATGTGCCAGTCGTGCATCGGCGTGCGCCGGATCGGCTTGAAATGATGGCCGATGGCGCGTCCGGCAAGCGCACCGATGGCGACCGGCGTGTAGGGCGGCCGAAAGGTCGTGGCGCCGGTCTCGGGGATCGTTGCGCTGCGCAGAGCCGCCATCGCGGCAAGCGCCGGAAAATTGCTGGTTTTGCCCTGGTCGGTGCCCATGCCGAGGGTGGTGTAGCGCTTCAGGTGCTCGACCGATTCATAGCCCTCGCGATGGGCGAGCTCGATATCCCCGGTCGTCACGTCCATCTGGAAATCGACGAAGGCCTTTCCACGCCTAGCGGGCAGGACCTCGCGAAGCGGGGCTGCGGCGGTCTCGCCAAGATCGAGTTTCGATGGAGTGGGCGCCGGTCCCGACTTGCCGCAAAACGATGCCGCCTGGGTGCCGGCGCGGTGACCGTCCTCGATGGCACCGGCGGTCGAATAAGCTCCCATCATCGAGCCGGCGCCGAACCGGTCCGCCGCAAACGCGCCCGGCACGAAGCCGCCGATGTCGTCGCGGTAGGCAGGTTTGATGCCCAGATGCGAGGTGAGATGCACGGTCGGCGACCAGCCACCGGACACGCAGACCAGGTCGCAGGCGGCCTCGGATTGGCCGTCCGGCCCGTTGAGCGTTGCACGCCTGACGGCATGGCCGCCGCGCAGGTCGACGATGTGCGTTGCGGCCCGCACAACCACGCCGAACTGTGCGGCCTCCGCGACAAGTGCTGCGGGAGGTGATGCGCGCAGATCGGCAACCGTCACCTCTGCGCCGGCTGCGGCAAGGTCGAAGGCGGTGCGCCAGGCGCCGTCATTGCTGGTGGCGACGATGATTTTTTTGCCGGGCAGGACGGCGAAACGGTTGAGATAGGTCCGGGCGGCCGAGGCAAGCATGACGCCGGGCCGGTCGTTGTTCGAGAATACCATTGGTCGCTCGATGGCGCCGGTGGCGAAAACGATCGAGCGGGCGCGAAGCATGGTGAACGTCTGCCGCGCCTCGCCGGCCGGCTGGCGATCGGTTGGGTCGCGTTGCTCGACCAGTCCGATGACATTGCCGTCATAGATACCGAAAGCGGTCGTCCGCTTCATCAAGGCGACGGTTTCGGAGCTCTCCAGCTCGGCTTCGGTCTGTCTCAACCATGAGGCCGCCGCGCTGTCGGACGGTTCCGCCAGAAGCTGGCCGCCGAGCAGGAAATCCTGCTCGATCAGCGCGACCCGCGCGCCGGCGGCCGCGGCAGCACGCGCCGCCGACAATCCCGCCGGGCCGCCGCCGATGATCGCGACATCGGCAAACGCATGACGAACCTCGTAACGGTCGGGGTCAGGGTCGGTGCCGGCTCTGCCCAGCCCGGCCGCCTTGCGGATAAAATGCTCGTAGAACATCCAGGCACGGCGCGTCGGGCCCATGAAGGTCTTGTAGTAGAAGCCGGCCGAAAGGAACGGCGCCAGCAGGCCGTTGGCGCTTTGCACGTCAAAGGCAAGCGAGGGCCAGCGGTTCTGGCTCTCCGCGACCATGCCGTCCGCGAGTTCCAGTGTCGTCGCCGGCAGGTTCGGCTCGCGCCTGCCTGCGATTCCGAGCGTAACCAGCGCATTCGGCTCCTCGGGCCCGGCGGAAAAAACGCCGCGTGGACGATGATATTTGAAGCTGCGCCCGACCAGGGTGACGCCGTTGGCAAGCAGCGCAGACGCCAGCGTGTCGCCGCGATATCCAGCCAGCTTGCGGCCGTCGAAGGTAAAATCGACCGGCTGCTCGCGGTCGATACGGCCACCCATCGACAGCCGCTTATGGTTCGAACTCATGCCGGTGGTTTCCTGGCTGGTGATTTCCTGGCCGGCAATTTCCTGGCGAGGTCGACGGATGCGATGGCGTGGTTGCGCGTGTCGCGTTCGACCACCAGCCACTGGCGGCAGCCGATCACATGCTGCCAGAATTCGCGGTGCAGGCCCGCCGGATTTGTCCTGACATAGACGTAACGGTACCAGGCCTCCGGATCGGGATCGTCGTGGGCCGGACGTGTGACGGAAGCATCGCCGCCATAGCGGAACTCGTCATGGTCACGCGGACCGCAGCAGGGGCATTCGATGCGCAGCATTGTCTTTCGCCTCCTATTGCAGCCAGGCGGAGGGGCCGGCGCCGGCCTCGTCGAGCGTGTGGCCGGTGCGGAAACGATCGAGCCCGTAGGCTGCGATCAAGGGATGCGGCTTGCCGGTGGCGATCGTGTGGGCGAAGCACCAGCCGGAAGCCGGCGTCGCCTTGAAGCCGCCATAGCACCAGCCGCCGTTGAGATAGAGGCCCCCGATCGGCGTCGGGCAGATGATCGGGCTGGCATCGGGGGTCATGTCCATGACGCCGCCCCAATGGCGCAGCAGACGGACGCGCGAAATGCACGGCATCAGCGCAATCGCCGCCTCCGCCACCTCGCGCACGACGCCGAGATTGCCGCGCTGGGCGTAGGAATTGTAGCCGTCGAGATTGCCGCCGAAGACCAGCCCGCCCTTGTCCGACTGGCTGACGTAGAAATGGTCGGCGCCATAGGCAACGACATGATCTACGAGCGGCTTCAGCGGTTCGGTGACAAAGGCCTGCAGGACGTGGCTTTCGATCGGCAGTTCAAGGCCGGCCTTGGTGCCGAGCACGGATGTATGACCGGCAACAGCGAGGCCGACCTTGCCGGCGCCGATCCGCCCTTTCGTCGTTTCGACGCCGATGATCCTGTCGCCGTCGCGGAGAAAGCCGGTCACTTCGCAGTTCTGGATGATGTCGACGCCATGGCCGTCGGCAGCGCGCGCATAGCCCCAGGCGACGGCGTCGTGGCGCGCTGTGCCCGCCCGGCCCTGGAAGATGGCGCCATGGATCGGGAAGCGGGCCGTTTCGGAAAAGTCGAGATAGGGCACGAGACGGCGCACCTCGTCGCGGTCGAGGATATCGGCATCGATGCCATTCAGCCGCATGACATTGGCGCGGTGGCTGAAGCCGTCGAGCTGATCGGCCGAATGCGCCGTGACGAGCTGGCCGCGCTGCGAGAACATGACGTTGAAATTCAGCGCCCGCGACATGCTCTCCCAGAGCTTCATCGAGAATTCGTAGAACTGGGTGTTGCCGTCGAGCAGGTAGTTGGAGCGGATGACGGTGGTGTTGCGGCCGACATTACCGCCGCCGACAGAGCCTTTTTCGAGCACCGCGACGTTGCGGATGCCGTGGTTCTCGGCGAGGTAGAAGGCGGTAGCGAGGCCGTGCCCGCCGCCACCGATGACGATCACGTCGTAGGACGGTTTTGGCTCCGCCGCCCGCCAGGCGCGCTGCCAGTTCTTCTGGCCAGATAGCGCGTTGCGGAAAATCGAAAATGCCGAGTAGCGCGCCATGCGTGCGGGCCTATCGAACGATCGGGCCGACCGGTGTGCGGGTGAGCACTTCGGCACCCGCATCGGTCAGAAGTACGGTGTTGGAGACGAAGTCATCGCCGCGACCGGTGCCCATCAGCCACGACAGGATGTGGAAGCTCATCCCGGTCTCGATCTCGAGATCGGAATCGTGCCTCAAGCCAGTCACCGAATTGCCGCCGGTCCATGATGGCGGCTGGCCGGCGCCGACGAGGTAGCCGCAGTGATGGCGGCGATAGTGGGAAAGACCGGCATCGTCGGCGACGGCCTGCCAGGCGGCGTAGACGTCGCGCGCCCTGGCGCCGGGCCGCAGCGCCTGGACGACAGCATTGAACGCCTTGGCGGTCACTTCCGCCATCGCGGCATCTTCGTCGCTGATGTGGCCGATGCGAACGAGCCGGCCGAGCGGCGCGTGATAACGCGAGATGCAGCCGGACAGTTCGACGAAGACCGGCTCGCCCTTGCGATAGATCCCGTCACCCCAGGTCGTGTGCTCTTCGCCCAGGCGCGCGGCCGGGCGGATGAACGGGCCGAACCCCGGAGCATGACCGCCGGCGCGGATCATCGCCGCAACGCACTGGGCGGCGACCTCCTGTTCGGAGGCACCGTCCGAGATCGCCGCGATCGCGGCGCCGGCGGCGGCGTCCGTCACCTTGGCGGCGCGCCGCATCAGCGCCTGTTCCTCGGCGCTCTTCACCCGCCGCATTTTGTCGACCAGACCGGAGACATCGCTCCATCTGGCATCGGCCTGCGACTGGAGTGCGACGGCAAGCCCATGGCTGAGGCCAGCTGTCCAGTATTCGAGGCCGATCCGCTTGCCGCACAGGCCGAGTTCCGCAAGCACCCGTGCGGCAAGGTCAGCCGCCGTTTCGCTGTCGGAATGGCCGCGGAATTCCGCTGCCGTAACCTGCTTCTCGATCGTCACTTTCTCCATCGAGCGGGTGACCAGAACCGGTTTCCCTTCAAGCGGGACGATCAGCAGGTGAGGGGCAAAATATCCCCAGTGATCGAGCCCGGTGAGGTAGAAGACATTCTCCGGTGAAGCAAAGACCGCCGCGTCGAGCTCGCGCTCGGCCAACGCCGTGCGGACCCTGACAAGGCGGCCGGCGATTTCGGCTTCGGAAAACGGATTACGGTCCATCAGGCGTCCTCGTGCTGGTTGCCGGCTTCGTTGCCGGCATGATCTTTCGTCAGTCCCGGCTTCTCGTTCCCATGGTCAGTCGATGACGATGAGTTCGCGCGCCACATCGCAGAGGCGTTCCCCGCCGCGATCTGTGACGACGAAGGATTCCGAGATAGCGATGCCGAAATCGTCGAGCCAAACGCCGGCCATGAAATGGAAGCACATCCCGGACTGCATCTCGGTGGTGTCGCCGGGACGGAGACTTGCGGTGCGTTCGCCCCAATCGGGCGGGTAGGCGAGCCCGACCGGATAACCGACGCGACTTTCCTTCTTCAGCCCGTTCTTCCTCAAGACTGCCTGCCAGGCGGCTTCCACCTCTTCGGCTGTGTAGCCGGGGCGCGCCTTCTCAAGGCCGGCGTCGACGCCCTCGACGATCGCTTTGGCCATGTCGAGGATGGCTTGCGGTGGCTTGCCGAAATGTACGGTCCGCGTCAGTGCCGCATGATAGCGCCGCCGCACCCCGGCGATCTCCAGAATGGCGAGGCCGCTGTCCGGTAGCGGCGCGTCGGACCAGGTCAGATGCGGCGTGCTGGTGCCCTCGCCGACGGGCATCAGCGGACAGATCGCGGCATAGTCGCCGCCTGCCCCCGGCACACCCATGATCTGTGCGTGATAGATTTCCGCAATGACATGATTCTGCGGCACACCGGGTCGCATCTTTTCGATGGCGCGGTTCATGGCGTGCGTGCAGATCGCACCGGCCTCGCGGATCAGCACCAGTTCGGCTTCGGATTTGACCAGTCGTGCCCAGTTGACGAGATCGTGGTTGTTGGCGAAGTGCGCGTCAGGCAGCCCGCTGGCGAGATGGGCGTGGCAGCGCGCGGTGTAATAATGCGCGTCCATCTCGACGCCGATACGGGCCTTTCCCCAGCCACGCGACCGGATCAGCTGGGCGAGTTCGTCATAGGGATGGTCGACGGGCTGCTGCACCAGCCGTTCCGAGAACGGCACGATGTTCTTGTCCGGCAGGCCGGTGGTCAGGCGTGCGCTCCTGGCGTCCTGCGCCCTGCCGAACCAGATCGGCCGGTCCTCTTCCAGATGGACGAGGACGCACTGCGGAACATAGAACGACCATCCGTCATAACCGGTCAGCCAGCACATATTGGCGGGATCCTGACAGACGATGAGGTCGAAGCCGGCCTTTTCCATGCGCGTCTTCACGCCGGCCAGGCGCTGCGCATATTCCGCTTGCGTGAATGTCCCGAAACCGCTCGCGCTCGCCACCGAAATCCTGCCTTTACGGATGCACTGGGCCTAAATTGTGCACAACTAGGCTATAATTTGTCGTGCAACTACGAATTCCAGCGGAATATCAAAGGTTTTTACATCCTCGCTTGCAGAATGTCTAGGCTAGTTGTATACGTCTAATCAAGCGGGTGTCGATCTCGAAGAAGACCACATCCCGGGAACCATTCATCAGTTGTTCAATGGGAGAAAAGCATGTTCAAATCATCGATATCGCGCCGGATGGTCGTCAAAGCCGCCGCCTGCATCGCGCTCGCCGCCACGTCGTTGACGTCGTTGCCCGCTCATGCGGAAACCACCCTCGAACAGGCCAAGAAGGACGGCTACATCCGCGTCGGCTTCGCCAACGAGGCGCCGTTCGGTTTCGCCACGCCTGACGGCAAGCTGACCGGCGAGGCGCCGGAAGTCGCCAAGGCGGTGCTCGCCAAGATGGGTATCGCGCAGGTCGACGGCGTGCTCACCGAATTCGGTTCGCTCATTCCGGGTCTCAAGGCCGGCCGCTTCGACATCATCGCTGCTGGCATGTTCATCAATCCGAAGCGCTGCGCCGAGATCAATTTCTCCGAACCGTCCTACGGCATCGGTCAGGCCATGCTGGTGGCAAAGGGCAATCCGAAGGGCGTGAAGGACTATTCCAGCATCAAGGACAATCCGGATCTCAAGCTCGCCGTGATGGCCGGTGCCGTCGAGGGCGGCTATGCCAAGGACGCAGGCGTCGCCGCAGGGCAGATTGTCGCTTTGCCCGACCAGTCCAGCCTTGTCGCCGCCGTTCAGGCCGGCCGCGCGGACGCTGCCGCCCTGACCGCCCTTTCGATCGCCGACATGGCCAAGAAGGCCGACGGCGTCGAATCGACCACGCCGTTCGGCGAGGTTGCCGGCAAGTCGGTGAAAGGCCATGGCGGCTTCGGCTTCCGCAAGGAAGATACCGATCTGCAGGAAGCGTTCAACGCTGAGCTGAAGACGTTCCTCGGTTCGCCGGAGCACATCGCGCTGGTCGAGCCGCTTGGGTTCGGCAAGGATTATCTCCCCAACAAGACCACCGCGCAGCTTTGCGCGGGCGAGTAGGTTCCCAACTGCTGGCGGCGCGAAAGCGCCGCCCTTTTTTCTAGGGGAATCGCATGGGAATCCGTACCCTTGTCACCCTGCTGGTCGTCGCGCTTGGCGTGATCGCCGCCTTGGCAACGCAGGAAGCCTATAGCCTGTTTCTACCGGGGCTGCTGCAAGGCGCGGTCCTGACGATCGAGATCGCCATCCTCGGCAGCCTGCTGGCAATTGTCATGGGTGTGCTGGCAGCGCTGGCGCGGATGTACGGCCCGGCGCCGCTCAGATGGCTGGCCACGGTCTATGTCGAGATCTTCCGCGGCACGTCGGCGCTGGTGCAATTGTTCTGGCTGTTTTTCGTCCTGCCGCAATTCGGTGTCACGCTCAACGCGTTTCTGGTTGCCGTTCTGGCGCTCGGCCTGAACGTTGGTGCTTACGGATCGGAAGTCGTGCGCGGCGCGATCCAGTCCGTCGCCCGCGGCCAGTGGGAGGCGTGTACTGCATTGAATATGAGCCGCCCCCAGATGCTGCGCCGGATCATACTGCCGCAGGCTTTCGTCGCCATGATCCCGCCGTGGGGCAATCTGTTCATCGAGCTTTTGAAATCGACAGCGCTGGTCTCGCTGATAACGCTCTCGGACCTCGCCTTCAAGGCGCAGCAGATGAACCAGAATACGTTCAAGACCATTCCGATCTTCACCCTCGTCCTGCTGATGTATTTGGCAATGTCGCTGGTTGTGACCATCGGCATGCGGCTTCTCGAAAGGCGAGCTTCGCTTGGGCTGGCGCGGGGGAAGGCAGCATGATCTGGGATTGGGCATTTGCTTTTGAAATCCTGCCGGTGCTCGCCCGCGCCGCCATCGTCTCCATCGAAGCGACGCTGATCGGCTTTGCGCTTGCCGCCTCGCTTGGTCTGGTGCTGGCGGTCGTCCGCATTGCCGTGCCGTGGACCGGCTGGACGATTTCGGTGCTGGTCGAGCTGATCCGTTCGACCCCGCTGCTGATCCAGATATTCTTTCTCTATTTCGTCTTTCCGAAATTCGGTGTCGTGCTCGACGCCTTCACCGCCGGGGTGCTTGCCATCGGCATCCACTATGCCGCCTATTGCTCCGAGGTCTATCGCGCCGGTTTCGACAACATCCATCGCGGCCAATGGGAAGCCTCGATCGCGCTCAACCTGTCGTCCTGGACGACGTTCCGCGACATCATCATCCCGCAGGCGATTCCGCCAATCGTTCCGGCGCTCGGCAACTATCTGGTCGCCTTGTTCAAGGAGACGCCATTGCTTTCCGCGATCGCCGTGATGGAACTGATGCAGACCGCCAAGATCATCGGCTCCGATACCTTCCGCTACACCGAGCCGATGACGCTGGTCGGCCTGTTCTTCCTTGCCATGAGCCTGGTTTCGGCCGTGCTCATCCGTTCCCTGGAACGCCTACTCAACCGGAGGACCATGCGATGACGGAACAACCGATGGTCCGCTTCGACAATGTTTCGAAGCGCTACGGCGCGCTGACCGTTCTCGACGGGCTCAACCTGGAAATAGCGCGCGGCGAGAAGGTCTCCATCATCGGCCCGTCGGGTTCCGGCAAGACCACGGTGCTGCGCATGCTGATGACGCTGGAGACGATCAATGACGGCGTCATCTGGGTCGAAGGTCAGCCGCTCACCCACATGGAGAGGAATGGCAAGCTTGTTCCCGCCGATCTCGCACATATCCGCAAGATCCGCGCCAAGATCGGCATGGTGTTCCAATCCTTCAACCTGTTCCCGCACATGACGGCGATGCAGAACTGCATCGAGGCCCCGATAACCGTGCTCGGCATGAAGCGGGCCGATGCCGAGGCGCGTGCGGCCGAACTGCTCGACATGGTCGGCTTGTCGGAGAAGAAGGACCACTATCCCTCGCAGCTTTCCGGCGGCCAGCAGCAGCGTGTCGCCATCGCCCGCGCTTGCGCCATGCGGCCCAAGATCATGCTGTTCGACGAAGTGACCTCGGCACTCGACCCCGAGCTCGTCGGCGAAGTGCTTGAAGTTATCCGAAAACTCGGTAGGGAACATGACCTCACCATGCTGATGGTCACCCACCAGATGGGATTTGCCAAGGAGTTCTCCGATCGCGTCTGCTTCTTCCATGCGGGCAAGATCTGCGAGCAGGGGCCGCCAGCCGAGTTGTTCGGCGCCCCCAAGAACGAGCGGACACGGCAGTTCCTGCACGCTGTCCTGGAGGCTGGATGACGCTTGAGACAGATGCCACGCCCATAGCCGTGACCGCCGCGCCGACGCGCCCGCTCTCGGCGCGGGAGCGGTTCGAGCGTATCTACCGGATACTGCGCGACCGCATCTGCCTGCTCGACTACGCGCCGGGTAGCCATCTCTCCGAGGAAGAACTTGCCCAGGAATTCCAGATCAGCCGCACGCCGGTTCGGCGTGTCCTGGCGCGCCTCGAATCCGAGGGGCTGGTTCAGTCCGTCCATGGCGTCGGCACGATCGTCACCGACGTCGACATCGAGGAATTGCAGCAGGTCTATCACTTGCGCCTGGAGCTGGCGCTCCTCGTCGGCAAGCTTTCGCCGATCCCGCGCACGGCGGACGACCTCGATCGGATAAGGGCGCTCATCGCGCGCTGCGATTCCGATGTGCTCAATCCCGACCAGCGCGCTTTCCTGCGCCTCAACATGGATTTTTTCTACGAGCTCACGGCGATGACCGGTAACCAGCCGCTGCGTGAGATCAGCGAGCGTCTGTATTTTCAAGTCGCGCGCGTCGTGCTGAAGTTGATGCCGCAGTTGGGCCTTGTGGAGGAGTTCACTGCGTTCCGCCGCGAAATGGAAGAGGTCCTTGCCGCCGCCGAGATCGGCGACTGGGAGTCCATCGGGCACATAAGACGAGCTCACATCTCGATGAGCTTTCGCCGCATGATGCGTCATGCAGGCGAGGCCAACATCGCCACGTAGGGCTACGCGAGGTCGCGCGCTAGATCGGTTCATCGTTTCAGGGAAACGCCGAACCGCTCTATCTCTTTGTTTTTGCGCAATTCCGGACGGAAAGCCGTTTCACACTTTTCCTGGAATTGCTCTAGTTGCCGTTTGATCCGGCGAACGCCGGATCACGACCGGTGGGCAGCGCTTCGTCGGCTGGCAACCAGCTTCAGCCAAGGCGCCGAATGGAAGGCGCTCATCAGCAAGTACATCATGACCATTCCGTTCAGTGGTAACGCATCTTGCGCCGCCGAGCAGATCATGTCCGCATCACCGGTAACGGTCGTCAGCAGCGCCATGATTGCGAATGTTGGCGCGGCCGCCAGCGACAGCCAGTCGGCCGCGCCACAGGCGGCGACATTGTCGCTTGGGAAAGCGGCAGATCCGCTGCGTGCGGGCGGCGTCTTCAGCGCGTGGTCGGGGTGGAGTGTCATCGAGACGTCAGCCCTGGCCGTACTCGTCGTGGCGGCGCCACCAGACGCCCTTCTCGTTGCGTCCTCGAGGCGCGCGGTCGAGCCACTGATACATGCCCCAGAGGCCGTCCAATCCGCGCGCATAGGTGGAATAGGCGTGGTAGACGACGCCGTCCTCGAGCACGAACGTGCTCATGCCCGGCCTCTCGCGCGTGTAGGTGGCCGTGTCTGTCCCGCTCATCGCAGCGAACGTCGCGGAGCCGTCGGCAGTCGTGCGCGAGGGTATCTCGGCGAGAGGCGTCTCGCGCACATAGTTGTATTCGATGCCCTCCTCGCGCTGCTGCTCCTCGGTGAACGAGACGTCGAAGTCGAAATTGAAGTCGTTGCCGTGCGAGGACGCCCAAGGGAAAGTCCATCCCATCCGCCGCTTGTACGCCTGCAGTTTCGCCAACGGTGCCCGCGATACCGCCGAAAGCGTGACGTCGTGGTTGGCGAGGTGGACGACGAAGCTGTCGAACCCGTCCGCGATCGCCGAGCAGGCCGGACACCCCGCCGTGTAGTCGGGCCCGAACATGAAATGGTAGACGAGGAGCTGCGAGCGCCCCCTGAAAAGGTCCGCCAGTGAGGCGCTGCCTTCGTCGGTCTCAAATCGGTAGTCCTTGTCGATCCGAACCCAAGGCAGCTCTTGCCGCCGCTGCGCCAGCTCGTCACTTTGCCGCGTGAGCTCCTTCTCCGCATCGAGCAGATCAAGCCGCGCTGCCAGCCACTGCTCACGTGTTCCGGTCTTGTGTGTCGACATCGTTCTTCTCCTCTATGTCCTGCGTCGTTCGCACCGTTTTCCATGCGGCGCGCTGGCTGTTGGTCTTGAGATAGATTAGGACCGGATATCGAATGGTGAGAGTTACAAGTGTGACGGGATTCCGATGGACTCGCTGATCACCGCTGCGGCGCGCGCCCTCGCGACGGGTGATCCCCTCGGCGCATTGAAGCGGGTCGCCCTGCGTGACGATGCGCCTGCGCTCGCGCTGCGCGGCATTGCGATGGCGCAGCTCGGCGATTTCGTTCGAGCAAAGGCTCTCCTCAAAAGTGCTGCGCGCGCCTTCGGTCCGAAAGAGGCCGTGGCCCGCGCGAGGTGCGTCGTCGCCGAAGCCGAGATCGCACTCGTCTCGCGCGACCTCGGCTGGCCGGCGAAGGCACTCGACGCCGCGCGGTCGACGCTTGAAAAGCACGGCGACCACGTTAATGCCGCGCATGCGCTCAATCTCGAGGTCCGGCGCCTGCTCCTGATAGGACGCCTCGACGAGGCCGAGCGCAGGCTCGCCGGGTTCGACCCCACACCGTTCCCACCCGCGTCGAGGGCCGCCCACGAGATGGTGGTTGCGGGAATCGCGATCCGACGCCTCCGGACCAGGGCGGCGCGCGCTGCGCTCGCTCGCGCCGAGCATGCCGCGCGCGAGGCGGATATCCCGGCACTAACGGCAGAGGTCGAAGGCACATCCCTCGTGATGAACACGCCCGCGGCGCGCCTGATCGCGCGTGGCGAGGAACGCCCGCTTCTGCTTGAAGAGGTCGAAGCGCTGCTGGCGTCGGAGGCGCTCGTCGTGGACGCGTGCCGCAATGTCGTGCGGGGCGCCGGCATGATCGTCTCGCTCGCGACGCGCCCGGTCTTGTTCGCGCTTGCGCGCACGCTGGGCGAAGCCTGGCCCGCAGACGTGCCGAGGAGCACGCTCGTCGCCCGCGCCTTCGGCGGCAAGCACGCCGATGAATCGCATCGCGCCCGGTTGCGAGTCGAAATCGGGCGGCTTCGCGTTGAGCTGCGGTCGCTGGCGGATTTGAGCGCGACCAAGCGAGGCTTTGCGCTTAAGCCGCGCCGCGCGCCCGAGATCGTCGTGTTGGCGCCGCCCGTCGAAGAGCAGCATGCGGGGATGCTCGCCTTTCTCGCGGACGGCGAGTCGTGGTCGAGCTCGGCGCTGGCGATTGCGCTCGGAGCCAGCTCGCGCACCGTGCAGCGATCGCTCGAGCAGCTTGCTGCAGCAGGCAAGGTGCAGTCGTTCGGCCGCGGGCGAGCGCGCCGTTGGATGACCCCACCGGTGCCGGGATTCCCGACAATCTTGTTACTCCCCGGTTCACTGTCGGGCTACTAGGATAGAACCATGGAACGATCTGCAGCCGAAATCCTCCGCGAATATGGACCCTTCCCGGGTGTCGACCAGGTGGCTGGGGTTACGTTCGACGGTCAGCACGTCTGGTTTGCGTCGGGAGACAGGCTGAACGCCTTCGATCCCGCGAGCGGTGAGACGGTGCGCTCGATCGATGTCGCCGCCCACGCAGGAACGGCCTTCGACGGTCAGCACCTGTTCCAGATCGCCGAAGATCGCATCCAGAAGATCGATCCGAAGACCGGCCGCGTGCTCGCCACGATCCCGGCCCCTGGTGGCGGCGGCGACTCCGGGCTCGCCTGGGCCGAAGGGACACTTTGGGTGGGGCAGAATCGCGATCGTAAAATCCACCAGATCGATCCCCAGACAGGGACAATTCTTCGCACGATCGATTCCAACCGTATCGTCACAGGGGTCACCTGGGTCGACGGCGAACTCTGGCACGGCACCTGGGAAGGTGACGAGAGCGACATCAGGCGGATAGATCCTGAGACGGGAAAGGTCCTGGAGAAGCTTGATATGCCGCCTGGAACAGGCGTGTCAGGGCTCGAATCCGATGGCGGCGATCAGTTTTTCTGCGGCGGTGGAAACAGCGGCAAGGTGAGAGCCATCCGCCGGCCCAGGCGAGGCTCCGGCTCCTAAATCCCGATCGACTCAGTGAGCAGAGTGACCGAAGCGGCCCTCGCGGGCGAGCTTCGACGAACCGTCTGCTGGGACCGCCAGCAGGTCGGTTGGCCATCGACATGGCGGACTGGATCGCGGGAGCCCTTGCCCGCCGATTGCATGTCACCGCGCCTCTGCTTTTCATCGCGGTATCGCCGTTCCGCGGCCGTCCTCCGGCTCGCCAAATCAAAACAGTATACATTATAGACTTAAAATATCTTGCCAGGTGATCCAGCCTATGCTCCACTTGGGCCGGGAACATGGCTGACAGGTCAAATTCAGCCGACATATGGCTGCACTTCAAACGGGATGACCGCGAGAGCACAGCCGCAACCATATACGAAATCTTCGCATGGGAAGGCGTGGATGGCGGAAGCGATAGAGTTCAAACGGGTTGGCGAGGGCAATCTGCGTGCCCAGGTCTATCAGCAGATCCGCCTGACCATACAGCGCGGCGAACTGGCGCCTGGCCAGAAGCTCGTCGATGTCGATATTGCCGCCCAGCTTGGCATCTCCAGAATGCCTGTCCGCGACGCATTGATGCAGTTGGTGCATGAAGGCTATCTCGTCGGCACGACGCGCGGCTTCACGCTGCCCACGCTTACCGCGACGGATATCGCTGACATCTTCGAGGTCCGCCGCCTGCTCGAACCACGGGCCGCAGCGCACGCCGCACGCACACTTGATGCCACTGGCCTCAATACGCTGGCAGCCGCGCTTCAGGAGGCAGAAGCAGCGGCCGCCGCCGGCGATGCCGTCCTCTTTTTCCAGGCCAATTCGGCATTCAGGAATTGTTGGCTCGGCGCCGTCGAGAACGACCGCCTTTCGCAAACGATTGCCCGTTTCGCCGATCACGTGCTCGTCGTCCGGTTGAAGACGCTGTCGCACCAGCCGACGCAGGCCGTCATCGTGGCCGGCATGCGCGCAATCTACAAGGCGTTCGCCAAGCGCGACGCCGTCGCGGCTTACGACCGCATGACCCACTTCATTCAGAACGCCGAGGAGCGTTTCATGAAGCTGAGCCCGCCGTTGCAACAGTTCGACGACGAAGCTGCGAGCATTCCGCGCCAGGGAAAATCATGATCAGAAAGCAGCATCCGCTGAAAGGGCCGAACAGATTCAAGCTCGGCGTCTTTTCGATGAACGCCGATGGCGGCCTGGCAATGACCACCGTTCCCGAGCGCTGGCGCGCCCGCTGGGAAGACAACCTCAATTCTGCCTGCATCGCCGATCGGGCCGGCCTGGAGTTTCTGCTGCCGATCGCGCGTTGGCGCGGCTTCGGCGGTCTGACGCATGTGCGGGAGTGGTCGTTCGAGACTTTCACCTGGGCGGCGGGTCTCGCCGTCGCCACGGAGAACATCGGTCTGTTCATGACCGTGCATGTGCCGCTGGTTCATCCGCTGCAGGCTGCAAAAGCGCTGGCGACGGTCGACCACATCTCTAACGGGCGTGCCGGCTTGAACATTGTCTGCGGCTGGAACCCGGACGAGTTCGCCATGTTCGGGCAGACGGTCGGCGACCGGACCTACGATCAGGCCGAAGAATGGATCAACATCATCGAGCGTGCCTACCAGTCCAGGGAGCCGTTCGACTTTGGCGGCGAATTCTATGATCTGAAGGGGGTCGTCAGCCGTCCGCCAAGCCTGCAGGCGCCGCGCCCGGTGACCATGAACGCCGCTTTCGGCGCGCCGGGGCGCAACTATGCGGCGCGCCACTGCGACTACCTCTTTTCTACTTTTTCCGAAATTGCCGATGGCCGCGCGCATGTGGTCGACATCACCAACCGGGCGGCTGAAGTCGGACGCGAAGTCGGCGTCTACACGGTTTGCCATGTCGTCTGCCGGGAGACCCAGCAGGAAGCCGAGGATTATTACCGGCACTACGCGCTTGAATGCGCGGACGAGGGCGCGGTCGACGAGCATATGCGCAAGAAGAAGGAATTCGCGAACTCGCATGACGCAAAAGCCTTCACCGAATATCGGCAAAGGTTCGCCGGCGGTGCTGGAACGTTCCCGCTCATCGGCACACCGGAAAAGATCGTCGACGATCTCACTAAGATCATGGACCAGGGTTATTCCGGCGCCGCCCTCACATTCGTCAACTACACCTACGAATTGCCCTTCTTCTGTGACCGCGTGCTGCCGCTGATGCGCCAGGCCGGGCTTCGCGTAAATTGATGCCGGCGGCCGCCATTCCGACGCCATGGGTGCATGGGCACGACGCCATCAATCCGCGCGCCTTCAAGCAGGCAATGCGGGCCGTGGCGGGCTCGGTCGCCATCCTCGCGGCGGAGCATGACGAGATCGGCTTTTGCGGCATCACGGCGACAGCCGTCTGCTCATTCAGCGCCGAGCCGCCTTCGCTGCTGGCCTGCGTCAACCGCAGCAGCACCTTTGCCTCGGCCATTCGCGAAGGCGTGCCCTTTTCCGTCAATCTTCCGGCCGGCGACCAGGAGAATGTTGCGCGCGCCTTTGGCGGCATGACCAAAGCCAAGGGCGTGGCGCGGTTCTCGTCCGGATCATGGGTGCGCGGCGGAACCGGCGCGCCCTTGCTTGTCGGCGCGCGGGCAATGTTCGAGTGCCGGGTAGCCGAAATCATCGTTCGGGCATCGCACATGATCGTCATCGGCATCGTCTCGGGAGTGGCGCTGGATCGCGCTGACCGATCGCCGGTCTTCTACGCGCATGGACGGTTCCTGACGGTAGGAGATGAGGCCAACTAGACGCCGTTCGCGCAGCGGAGCAGCGATCGCAATTTCAGATCGGCCCGATCGCTGGCCCAACATAAGCGAAGTGATCTATCAGAGGGAGTACGGCAATGCGCATTTGGAAGTCCCTTGTTCTGGCTGCACTCATGTCGGGTGTGGCGGGTATCGCCACGGCCGAAGAAGTTGTCCTCAATGCCGTGCATTTTACGCCTGCGCAGAACGGCTACGCACAGAGTTTCCTAAAATTCGTTCAGAAGGTGAACGAAAAGGGCAAGGGCGTGGTTCAGATCAATGTGCGTGGCGGGCCGGAGGTCGTTCCGCCGATTCAGCAGGGTGCGGCGCTCAAGAGCGGCCTGATCGACGTGATCGACACGCCGGCAGGTCAGTTCCTGGAGCTCGTTCCCGAAGGCGAGGTTTTCTCTGCATCGACGAAGACGCCCTGGGAGGTTCGCGAGAATGGCGGCTGGGATTTCATCAGCGGAATTTTCGAGAAGAAGGCCAATGCCCATCTGCTGGCCCACGTCGACGCGGGCTCGGGCTTCAACATCTTCACCATCGACGAGCCAAAGCTCAATGATGAAGGCAGCATCGACTGGAGCAGCCTGAAGATACGTTCGTCGCCGCTCTATCGTGATTTCCTCGAATCCCTGGGCGCAACCGTCATCGTGCAAGCGCCGGGAGACGTCTACACCTCGCTTGAGCGCGGCGTCGTCAATGCCAACGCCTATACCGTGTTTGGCTATTCATCGTTCGGCTGGGACAAGTTCACCAAATACCGCGTCGACCCGCAATTCTTCAAAACCGATGTGCTGGTCTCGATCAACAAGGCGAAATGGAATGCGCTGTCGCCCGAGGCGCAGAAGCTGCTTGCCGACACGGCCGTCGAATACGAGCGAGAGAGCTACGACGCCAATCTTGCCGAGTCTGAAAAGCAGGCACAGGCGATGATCGACGGCGGGCAGAAGGTGATCAGCCTGACGGGCGCTGGCCGCGACAAATTCCTGGCGGCTGCCACGCAGGCGAGCTGGGCAAGAATGACCAAACGCGATCCCAGCAACATCGAGCAGTTGAAGAAATTCTTTCAATAGTCCGATAGGAGGGCGCCTTCGTGCGCCCTTTATCAAGGTGGGCATGAGGGCCGTCAGGAATGGACAAGTTGTTTGCAGCGATCGGGAAGCTGAGCCTTGCGCTGGCGGCGGCGGCAAAGGTGGTGCTTGGCCTCATCATTGTCGCGGTGGTCGCCGATGTATGCGTCCGCAATCTGGGCCTGAGACCGCTTGCCTGGGCGGTGTCTGCGACGGAATATGGTCTGCTCTACGCGGCATTTCTGCCGATGCCCTGGCTGGTCCACAGCAAGGGCCATGTCTTCGTCGAGTTCCTGCGCAAGGCTCTGCCTGCACGGGCCCGGGCTGTGCTTGAAAAGCTGGTCTATCTCGCCTGCATCGGCGTCTGCCTCTACCTTGGCAGCGTCGCGCTCTCTTCCCTGATAAGCGCCGTGTCGGGCGGCGAATATGAGACGCGCAGCTTCGACATGCCGAAATGGCTGGTCTTTCTGCCCATCACACTCGCCTTCTACCTCTCGGCGCTGGAATGGCTCAGATATCTGCTGGGCCATGACACGCTGTACACGCTCGATCCTCTGGAAATGGAAGGGCTCTGATCGATGGCCTGGCTGTTTCCATTCGCCGTGCTTGTTGGCGCCATCCTTGTTTTGATGGGCCTTGGGCTGCCGGTCGCCTTCGCGTTCTTCGTCACCAATGTGATCGGGCTGTATTTGTTCTTCGGCGGCTCGATCGGCGTGACGCAGATGATCGCCAACTTCTCCGACGCCGTCTCGACCTATGCGCTCGCCCCGCTGCCGATGTTCCTCGTCATGGGCAGCCTGTTCTTCCGCTCCGGTCTTGGCGAGAAAGTCATCTACGCGCTCGACCTGTGCATCGGCAATTTGCGGGGACGTCTTGCCTATGTCGTGCTCGCCGCCGGCACGATCTTTTCTGCGCTGTCAGGGTCGAGCCTCGCCAACACCGGCATGATGGGCTCGCTGATGGTGCCCGAGATGCTGAAGCGGGGCTACAAGCCGCACATGGCCTACGGACCGGTGCTTGGTGCCGGAAGCCTTGCGGTCATCATCCCGCCATCCTCGCTGGCTGTCTTGCTCGGCTCGCTGGCCCAGATCGACGTTGGCGCGCTGCTCGTAGCAGGGGCTCTGCCTGGGCTGCTTCTCGTCGTCATGTACGCGATGCTGATCTTCGCACAGACGAAGATCGACCCTGACGCCGCTCCGCACTATCCGGTGCCCGCCGTTCGTGCGGCCGAGAAGGTGAGGGCGGTTGCCGTCAACATCATTCCGATGAGCGTCATCGTGTTCATGGTGGTAGGCACGATCATCCTTGGAATGGCGACGCCGACGGAGTCGGCAGGGCTCGGATGTGCCGCCGTCTTCGCGTTGTTGTTTGTCTACCGAAGGTTCAGCTGGTCGGTTGTCTGGAAGTCGCTGGACGATGCGATGAAGGTCACGGGCATGACCTTCCTGATCATCTCGGCTTCGACGACGTTCTCGCAGATATTCGCCTTCTCCGGCGCGTCGAACGGCTTTATCCAGTTCATCGTGGGCTACGATCTTGGGCCGTATTCCATGCTGCTCATGATGGTGCTCGTCATCCTGCTGCTCGGCATGTTCATGGATCAGGTCTCGATGATGCTGATCACGCTGCCGATCTTCCTGCCGATCGCCCAGCAATTCGGGTACGATCCTGTGTGGTTCGGGCTGATCCTGCTACTCGCCTACGAAGTCGGCTTCACCACGCCGCCGTTTGGTCTGCTGCTGTTCATCATGATCGGCGTTGCGCCAAAAGGCACATCGCTCAAAACGGTGGCCATGTCCGCGGCGCCCTACATCGCGCTGACGCTCCTGCTGATCCTGCTGATTGTCCTCTTCCCGCAGATCGCTCTCTTCCTTCCGAATTTGATCTAGCCGAACTCGATCCCGCAGGTGTCCACATGCGCTTTGCCTATCTCGCTTTCTTTCACGATGACCGTCAGGCAAACCTGGCCATCGCCCGTGAAGACGTTGACGCGGTGCGGCGCGTAATCGCGACAACGCCGGGTCTTGCGCTTGCAAGCATCTATCTGCCCGAAGTGGCGACGGACATGTTCAACAAGGACGGCCCACCGCCGGTCTTTGGTTTCCAGCTCTATTTCGACGAGCTGGCGGACATGGAGGCGGCGCTCGCGCCGTCCGGCCATCTGCAGGCGCTCACCGCACCGGGTGTGCTGTCGAGTATCGCTCGTTCGAGGCCGACGCAGCAGGCAATGTGCGTGCGTCCGTTCCCCGTCGATGACGCTGCCGTGAAGACGTCTGGGCTGCCCTGCAGCTATCTTGTCCACTATCCCGGGCCGGCCGAAGACATGAATGCCTGGCTCTATCACTATGTGACGCATCATCCGCAATTGATGCGGGGCTTCCCCGGCATTCGCCACATCGAGGTTCTGTCGCGACTGGACTGGTGCGGCTCGCTGCCTTGGCCGCGGGTCGATTACATGCAGCGCAACCGGGTCATGTTCGACAGTCCTGCGGCGCTGACGCACGCACTGCAATCGCCGGCGCGCCTGGAGATGCGCGCCGACTACAAGACCTTCCCGCCTTTTTCAGGCGGCAGCCGGCATTTCCCGATGTCGACGGAAGCCGTGCATTCCTTGCCGCAGACTACCGCCAAGTAAGCGCGAATAGTTTTCGCCGATGCCAAAAATCTCTGGAGATTTCATGTACGACTTTCGGAAAAAATGTGTCTCGCTCGATCGCCTTATCGGCACCTTCTGCGCCATCCCGCATCCGGTGGCGGTCGAAGTGGCGGCCGCCAGCGGGGTCGACTTCCTGTGCATCGACTGGGAGCATTCGCAGATTGGTCGAGAGCGGCTTGAGGATCTGATCCGTGCCGCCGATGTCCACAAGGTTCCTGCGATGGTGCGGGTGCCCGGCCACACGCCGGAGTGGATTGCGGCCGCGCTCGACGCCGGCGCCTCAGGCGTCCTGGTGCCGCGCGTCTCGACGGCCGAGCAGGCGCGCAGGGCGGTCAGGGCCTGCCGTTACCCGCCTGTCGGCGCACGCGGTGTCGGCCCAGGCCGTGCCGCCGGTTATGGGTACAGGATTCCGGACTACCTCAAATCGGCCAACGAGGCCCTGACCGTCGCCATCCAGGTCGAGACGGCCGAGGGCCTCGCCAACATCGACAACATTGTCCAGGTCGACGGCGTCGACGTGATCTTCATTGGTCCCGGCGACCTGTCCGTCTCGATCGACGCCATAGGCCCGGCCGGTCAGGACAAGCTCAATGCCGCGATTATCAGGATCGCGGCAGCGGCGCGTGCGGCGCGCAAGGCCGTCGGCATCTTTCGCCCCTCGGCAGATGATGTCGGCAAATGGTCGAAGCACGGCATCAGTTTCTACATGCTGGCCAGCGACACGATGTTTCTCGGCGCCGGCCTTGCCGCCGGTGCGGCCTCTGCGCGCAGCGCCTGATAGCAAGAGATTGGCATGAAGATAATCAAGACCGACGGCGTGTTGTCAGTCGAGGAAGAGCAGCTGCGCTACCTCGACGGCTTGAACGCCGAGTTTATCGAAAAGACGCTTCTCACAGAGGATGCCCTGATCGAGCAGTGCCGTGACGCCGATGCATTGATGATATTACGGGAGCCGATCACGGCTCGCGTGCTGGCCGAACTGAAGAACCTCAAGGTCATCGGACGGTTCGGCGTAGGGCTCGACTCGATCGATATCGAGGCCGCCAGCCGTGCCGGTGTTCAGGTAACCTATGTGCCGGACGCCAACCTGGTGGAGGTCAGCACACATGCGATGGCGCTGATCCTGGCCCTGACGCGCAGGCTGAAACAGTTCGACAGCGCAGTCCGCGCCGGCCGCTGGGCCGCAATGACCGACGGCGCCGGCATCACGCGGCCGGACAGGCAGATTCTCGGCCTGATCGGCTTCGGCCAGATCGGACGCCTGACTGCCGAGCGGGCGCGGGTCTTCGGCTATCATGTCATCGCGTACGATCCGCACATGCCGGCGGAGCGCATTACGGCCGGTGGTGCCGAACCGGTCGGTTTCGACGAGCTGCTCGCCAGGGCCGACATCGTGTCATTGCACGTTCCTGCTACGCCGGAGACCAGAAACATCATGTCGGCTGAAGCCCTGTCACGCATGAAGGAAGGGGCAATGCTCATCAACGTGTCCCGTGGGGGCCTGGTCGACGAAGTCGCGTTGGCGGATTTGATCCGGTGCAACCATTTGGCCGGCGCCGGCATCGACACATTCGAGCAGGAGCCGCCTTCGCCTGACAATCCGCTGCTGGCGCTGGACACCGTGCTGGTCAGTCCACACGCGGCGCACTACTCGACCCAGTCTTACGCCGAGGTTCGCAACAAGGTGTTTGCCGATGTCGCATCGGTCCTGCGCGGCGGCAAGCCGCTATATCCGGTCAACCGGGTGTGACCAATTCAAAGTCGGCGTCCGCCTGTCGGCACCGTCGGCGAAGCTGCCGATCTCCCCCCTTGCGGGGGAGATGCCCGGCAGGGCAGAGGGGGGTGCTGTCCCTCCGGCCTTCAACCAATTACAGCCGCGCGCTCAGGCTGATTCCGGTTGGGAATAGCTGAAAGTCGAAAGTTGGCGATCCTTCACACCCCCTCTGTCCTGCCGGACACCTCCCCCGCAAGGGGGGAGATCGGATGCCGCTTCGGCTTTCGCCAACCACCAACGCTGATCCGCGGGGCAACGGGCAGCACAAACCCGAAGCGATTGCCCTGCAACCGTGGGTAGTTTCAACTTGACAGGTGACGGCAGTTATGCTAGGAATTTATGCATAGTGCTGATTTGCGCCAACGACCCGCCGACGAGGCGGGTTTTTGTTTCAGGTTTCGGCGTCGTCCCTTACCGCGCTTTTTGTCAACCTGAGTTCGAAGCGCTGTTCGGCTTGTCGCGGCGCTCGACGATGTAGATGTGGTCGGCCGCCAGGACCACATCGCCATGCTGGTTGATCACCTCGCAGCGCTCGATGACCCGGCCCGAACCCGGCCGCTTCGGGTCGTCTTCCTTGGCCGAGATGGTGGTGCGGGTCTTGATCGTATCGCCGATGAACACCGGCTTGATAAAGCGCAACCTGTCGTAGCCATAGGAGAAGGCGACCGGGTTGATGACGTTTGCCGTCAGCCCGACGCCGACCGAGAAGACCAGCGTGCCATGGGCGATGCGCTGGCCGAACGGCGTCGTCTTCATGAACTCGGCGTCCATATGGTGGGGGAAGAAATCGCCGGTATGGCCGGCATGCACGACGAAGTCGGTCTCGGTGATAGTGCGTCCGCTGGTCATGCGCGACGAGCCAATCTGATAATCTTCAAAAAAGATAGTCTGCTCCATGTCAGGGCCTCGCCGCGATCGGTGTGGCCGGCGCCGCGCTCGATTGGTAGGCGGCCTCGACCAGCGCCATGGTGTTCCAGCCGTCCTCAACGGAACTGACCAGTTCGGCGTCTTCCCCGCAAGCGTAGCGCTGGACGTTGGTCATGCGGCCGACAAAGGCGTCCGGAAACCATTCGCCGACGAGCGGCACCGTAACCCAGTCGGAGCCGCCTTTCGGATAGATTTCAAGGATGTCAGGCTCGCCGCGCGGATAGTCCAGATTGAGCCCGAGCTTGAGATAGGCGGCGCCCTCGGTGCCGCAGATGCGGAACTCGCAGGCCTGGTGCCGGCGGCCAAATTTATGATCGTGATTGATCGACAGCGCGCAGCGCACCGCGTCGCCGTAGTCGAGGATGGCACTGGTGCGCGTTTGCGCAACCTTGTGGCCGGGATGGCCGAGCGTCTTGGCGTGAACGCCCCGGGGATCGCCGAGCAATTGCCGGATCAGGTCGAGATAATGGATCGAATGCATGGCGATCTCGACGCGCGGCGCCTTCAGCAGGAACTCCCAGAGTTGCCAGGGCGTTGCCAGGGCCAGCCAAGCGTCGAAATCGACCACGTCGCCAAGCCAGCCCTTGGCGATCGCATCCTTCAGCGCCAGCATCATCGGCGCGAAACGGAGCTGGAAATTCACCGCAGCCTTCAGATCTTTGGAGCGGCAGATTTCAAGGATTTCGGTGGCCTCGGTAAGATCGCTGCCCATCGGCTTCTGGATCAGCGCTACGGCGCCGTCGGGCAACGCCCAGAGCACGCCGGCATGATGAGCCGGCGGCGTCGCCAGATCGAAGACGACATCCTCGATCGCCGCGGCTTCCTCGACCGACCGGTAAGCGGTGACGCCCCATTTTGCCGCGAGTTCTTCCGCCTTGTCGTGATCGGGATCGAAGAGTCCGGCGACCGGAAAGCCGGCTTTCGCATAGGCCGGGAAATGCGCATCGCCAACGATCGAGCCGGCGCCGAAAATCACGATCGGTCTCGGCTTCGATGGCTGCGCCCAGGCCTGGGCGAGCGAGGCAGGATCGAAAACGCCATCAGTCATGATGGAAGACTTCGTCCATCGAGGCCCACCATTCGCCGTCCTTGCGGGTCGGCAGCGGCTCCTGGC
>NZ_RZTI01000080.1:0-27300 GCF_003997275.1 Mesorhizobium sp. M6A.T.Ce.TU.002.03.1.1 | reverse complement strand
GCATGGGATCTGGACAACAACTGCTGCACGGGGACATGGACCTGGTTCTGGTCGCCGATGAAATTGTCGCGGTCCTGATAGGCAAGCCGCCCCGCCTCGATCTCGAGGTGAAAGCGCTCGGCGCCGTTCGGTTCCAGCGAGCCGAGCGAAAAGCCCGACAGCACATTCAGCATGATCAGTGCCGTCAGCCCCTGGTTGTTCGGCGGCATCTGATGGATATCGTAGCCCCGGTAGGACGTGCCGACCGGCCTGACATAGTCGCCCTTCGTGGCCGCAAAATCGTCGAGCGCATGCAGCCCACCGAGAGCACGCAGACGCGACACCAAGTCGTCGGCAACCTCGCCTTCATAGAAGCCGGCACGACCGCGGCGCGACACGATGCGTAAGGTGTCGGCCAGTTGCGGCTGTCGGTGCAGCTCGCCGGCCAGCGGCGCCTTTCCATCCGGCAGAAAAATCCGCGCGGCATGTTCGTCGGCGGCCAGCAAGGCAGCACTGTCAGCCCAGTCGAAGGCGACGCGGTCTTGGACGACATAGCCCTGCTCGGCGTAACGTATGGCGGGCGCCAGCGCGGCGTCGATGCCCTTTCTGCCGTGATCCTCGAGCAGCCGGCACCAGGCGTCGATGGCCCCCGGCACGGTAACCGCGTGCGGACCTGATTCAGGCAGTGCGTCATGCCCCCTGTCCAGATACCACTCAGCCGTCGCTGCTGCAGGTGCGCGGCCCGAGCCGTTGAAGGCCAGGACCTCGCCTTGGCCGTTGGGGCAGTAAAGGACGAAACAGTCGCCGCCGATACCGGTCGATTGCGGCTCGACGACTGCCTGCACCGCAGCCGCGCACACGGCTGCGTCCATTGCGTTGCCGCCGGACCGCAGCATCTCGACCGCCGCCAGCGTCGCCAACGGGTGTGATGTCGCGGCCATCGCTTCTGTCGCACGAACCGGCGACCGCCCAGGGAGTTGAAAATCACGCATGCAGGATCAATAGCCTCCGACCAACCAGATGTGAACTGGCAACGGCAGCCAAAGAGCTACGCCACCGAAAGCACCACGACCGACATTACAATCACCGGGCAGCGCTCAACCCTGGGAGATCACCGAGCTCAATCCGCAAACTTGAAAAGATCTGTCGTGTAATCCGGGTATGCGTTCAGCCCATCGAAAAGATCGGCCAGGTCAGGGGTGTCTGCCAATATTCCGGACAAGACCAGCGCAGTCGCCACGCCGGCGCCAATTCCACCGGCGATATCGTGTTCGACGCTGTCGCCGACACAGACCACGGTGCTGCGGTCCGGGTTGCCCGCCAGCGCCAGCGCTGCATCGAAGATCGGCGTGTAGGGCTTGCCGATACGGGTGACGCTGCCGCCGAGGCTCTCGTAGAGATCCGCAAGCTGACCGGCGCCAAAACGAGGCCCCACTGCCGTCAGCATGATTTTGTCGGGGTTGGTGCAGAAGCATGGCACCTGCCGCATTGCTGCCGGTTCAAAAAGTCTGCGATAATGCTCGAGATCGTAGCGATCGCCCTCGCTGGCGGCGATCAGCACCAGCTCGGCATCGTCGCCGTCGCTGGTCAACGCGAAAGACAGACCTTCAATCGCCGAGCGGTCGCCTTCCCTGCTGATCAGCAGGCACTTGGTGTTTGGGCGCAGCTTTCCGGATTTCGCCATTTCGTGAAAAGATCGCCACGCGATCTCGCCGGAAGAGACAAATTGATCCCAGCTTCCTGGTTCGAAGCCGAGCTTCAGCAAGCGGGCCTCGTTGGGCCGTGCCCGCCTGCCGGAGTTCGAGACCAGCACAATCGTCCTGCCTGCGCGCTTCAGCGCCGACAATGCCTCCACGGCGCCCGGATAAGGATTGGTGCCATCGTGCAGCACGCCGAACTGATCGAGCAGGAACACCTGATAGCGCTCAACCAGCGCGCCGATGCCGTCTAGATGCTCAACTGTTTTCGTGCTCACAAAAGCCCCGCTTCGATTGCGCCCATCAGCGCCAGCCGCGCCGTGCCGGCGGCCGCCTCGTCCGAAAGCGCCGGCAGGAAACCGACGCCCAGCTTGCGCTGCCGGATCGCGGTCCAGGCAGGATTTGCCGCACCGCCGCCGACGCTTCTGACCGACGTCAGTCGCGGGGCGCCGAGCTCGGCAAGCCGGCGATAGCCGAGCGCCTCGATCCCGGCAATGCCCTCCAACATCGCTTTCAGATAGTCGGCGTCGTCCGCAGGCCGCGGCGTCAGATGTGGCGGCAGAGCAGGATCGGCGATCGGAAAGCGTTCGCCGACCGCCGGAAGCGGATAATAGTTGAGGCCCGTCTCCGTCGTGGGGTCGATCGCCGCACTCAGCTCGATGATGCGCGCGAGGGGAAAATGCTGCGCCAGCACCTTGCCCCCCGAATTCGACGCACCACCCGCCAGATAGGCATCTCCCAACCGGTGACTATAGATGCCGAACTGCGGCGCCGAGATCGGTCGGTCGGAGAGGATCTTGATGGTCAGCGAGGACCCCAGCGCGGTGACGCCGTCGCCAACTGCCGCAGCACCCGTCGCCAGGAACGACGCGCAGCCATCCGTCGTCCCGGCGACCACGGCGACGTCACGCTCCAGGCCGAACAGGTCCGCAGCGCTCGCGGCGAGCGTTCCGACCACATCGCCCGGTTTGATGACATCGGGAAGGAATTCCATGCGCATGCCGGTTGCCGCGATCCAGTCCGGCCAGCGGCGGCCCTCGACGTCGTAGCCGGTTTTCAGGGCATTGTTCTCGTCGCTGATATCGAAGCGGTCGGAGAACTGCCCCGCGATCCAGTCGGCCTGATGCAGCACCGCGGCGACGCCAGGCAGGCGCTGGAACGACAGCGCCTTGGCGAGACCGGACGTTGGCCCAAGTGCTGCGCTCGTTGCCGGCGCCTCGCGCGCGATCACGGCGAGGATCGCGTCGTCGTCGACTTTGTCGTTGTACATCAGCGGCTCGACCAGCGGCCGCCCGGCGCCGTCGACCGGCAGCAACGTGCCCGAAGTGCCGTCGACGGCAATCGACCGGACCGCCGCGCGATCGATGCCTGAAAGCAGTTCCGTCAGCGCCGCGCCGACCGCTGACCACCACACCGAGGGGTCGCGGGCATCCTGGCCAAATCTGTCGAGTGGAACGGCGGAACGCGCGGCAATCGAAAAGTCCGGGCGCATGGCGACGGCGCGCGCACCTGATGTGCCGATGTCGACGCCGATCGAAAGCTGGTCGATTGAACGCGCCATGTCAGCCGCCGGCGGCATTGAGTTTCTGGCGATACTGCTCGGCGTCCCAGTTGATCAGCTCGTCGTTCTCGGCGGCGGTCAGATAGTTCAGCTTCGCCACGACGTCGACCCGCGCCGTCACGTCGGCGAGGCAGCGTTGCATGGCATCGGCGCCGGCACCGGCGTCGCCGCGCATCAGCACGCCAAGCCCGGGAAACAGGATTGCCGCGGGTGCCGCGCCGCACCGTTCGGTGACACACTTCACATCCTCGCCGGATCTCGCCACGACTGAACCCTGGCCGAGAAAGATGACATGATCGGGATAGAGGCTGCCTCCCGACGCCATGCGGCAGCTTTCCGGATCGATCGCGGCCGCATGCGCTTCGATATCCGCCGGCAACCTGTAACCGGTGCGTCCGATGAGCGCGGTCAATGCCGCTACGTTGGGCTCCACCACCTCGCGCGGTGGCCGCGCCAGCAGCCCTGTGACGCGACGCAGCAGTGCCTCGGCGTCAGCGACGGTCTCGGCAGCGACGACCAGCCCGTGATTGCCAAGGATCAGCACATCGACGCCTGGCCGAAGGCGCTCGGCAATGCCCTGGGCAAGCGGCAGGCCCGGTCGGCGATAGGCAACATACGCCCATTCGAGCCCATCGAGGCGCTTGGCGAGCTGAGCCTCGCAGTCGGCCTGCACGGCAAGCGAAATGGTTTCGACGCAGTGGACATGCAGAACGACGCGCTGCGGCATCAGCGCATGAACCGTGGTCTCGATCGAGGGACGCAGCTTGCGGGCATTGAGCGCCTCGATGGCGAACGCCTGCGGCTGATCGGCGGCCGGGTCGCGCTGTTCGACAGCCTTAAGCAGCGGCGCGATCGCCACCGGCACCATGATGTCCTCGGCGAGCGCATTCTTCAACCAGGTGCCGGAAGCCTTGATCCAGAGCGTGTCGCCGGCCTTCAGCGAAGTGTTGCCGCCCGCGGCCTGGGTCAAATGCGGGTCGCGCCCGATGCTGGCCGAAAGCGACCGCAGAGCAGCCAATTCCTGCGCATCCGCATAGTTTGCCATCGAATTCCTCCACAAACCGGCCGCGTGGCCACGGCTTTGGATGTCCCGCTGCCGGGATATGGTTGACGTTGGTATCGCAGATGCGAGTAAGTTACGTCAATAGTGATCTTATCTCGTCAAATCGAGCTTGCAATCCGATGTGTGTTGAGTAAGTTGCACCAATTGCCGTGGCAAAATGGCATTTTCGGGAGGTATCCGTTGAGCGACTCCGGCCGCCAGCGTCAGATCGTCGAGTTGTTGCGGGATCGCCCCTTCGCCTCGGTGCGCGAGCTGCAGGAGCGGCTCGGCGTGTCGGCTGCGACGGTGCGGCGCGACATCGACAAGATCGATGAGGCCGGTGAAGCACGGAAGGTTTATGGCGGCATCTCGGCGCTCGATGGCGCTTCTCAAGCCGGCGTCGCCTATGCCAGACCCTATGACGAAAACCGCGATCTCGCGGTCGAGGCCAAGCGGCAGATCGCCGCTCTCGCGGCGACCATGGTGCGCGATGGCGATGCCGTCATCGTGCATGGCGGTTCGACCTGTTTCCATCTCGGCGCCAAGCTCGCCGACCGCAACATCCGGCTCTACACCAACTCCATGCCCCTCATCGCCTATTTGAGCGACCACGGCCATTGCAGCTTAACCATTGCCGGCGGCGAACTGCACCGTGAGCCTGGCATCATCCATTCGCTCACCCAAGCCGTGCCGTTCTATGCGTCGAAGTTTTTTCTCGGCGCGCAAGGCATCGGCCAGGAGGGCCTGCTGGAATCGCATCCGCTGCTGGTCCGCTCCATCGTCGAACTCAGCCTATGCGCCGACCAGATCGTGGTGCTGGCCGACAGCCGCAAACTGTCGATCCACGCGCGCAACGTCGCGCTGCCCTTGTCCCGCATCGGCACTCTGGTCACCGATGAAGACCTGTCCGACGCTGACGCGCGCATGCTGGAAGACGCCGGCGTCATGGTGCGGATCGCCTCTGCCTCGGGAGCCATCCAATGAAGGTGGCTGTCCTCGACTTCGGCAAGACCAACTCGAAGCTGTTCGTCTTCGATCAGGACGGGCGGATCCTCGACGAGCGTCGGACCCAGCCGAACTGGACACGCAAAGGCGGCTTCAGCGTGCTCGACGAGCCAGCGCTTCACGATTGGGCGGCTCGCGCCGTCGACGACGCGGTCGACAATCATGGCATAGAGGGCTTGATGGTTTCGGGCCATGGCTGCACCTTTGCGTTGGTCGACGATGCGGCGCTGACGCATCCGATCCTCGACTACGAGCAGGAGCCGCCGGCCGAGATTGCCGCGCAGATCGATCGCCGCATTCCGGATTTTGCCGAGACCTTCTCGCCGCATCTGCCGCTCGGCTTCAACTATGGTCGCCACATGCTGTGGCTGAAGGCGGTGCAACCCGGCGCGTTCGCTGCGGCAAAGTCGATCCTCGGCTATCCGCAGTACTGGAGCTGGCGCTTTGGCGGCCGGGCGGCCTCGGAAGTGTCGTATCTGGGCTGTCACTCGCATCTGTGGGCGCCGCGCAAGCGCGATTTCTCCTCGCTGGTCGACGCAGAGGGATGGCGCGGCAAGATGCCCGCCTTCGAGCGTGCCGGCGCGGTCATCGGCGAGCAGCGCTTCGGCGATAAGGCGCGGCCGATCGCCATCCACAACGGTGTCCATGACAGCAATGCGGCGCTCTATGCCTATCGCCGGCAGGAGCTTGGCCCGGTCACTGTCGTCTCGACCGGCACCTGGGTCGTCGTGCTCAACCCGGACTGCCCGCTCGACGCGCTCGATCGCGACCGCGACATGCTGGTCAATGTCGATGTCGACGGTGGCCCGGTGCCGACCGTCCGCTTCATGGGCGGGCGCGAATTCGCTGTCATCAGCGAGGGCTGGCAAGGCGCAATCGATCGCTCCTCGGTACAGCAGGTGATCGACGCCGGCATCATGGCGCTGCCCAGCTTCGCGCCAGGTGGGCCGATGCCTGGCCATCCCGGCGAACTGGTCGGGCGCACACCCAACGCGGAGGAGCGCGCGGCCGTGGCGCTGCTCTATGTCGCGCTAATGGTCGATCTGTGTCTCGACCTGATCCATTCGAACAACACCGTGATCGTCGATGGCGGGCTGAACAGTGGTGGCCTGCTCGCCAGCCTGCTGGCGCAGCTGCGTCCCGGCCAGGCCTTCATGCAGGGCGCCACGCTGGAGGGCAGCGCCACCGGAGCGGCGGCTCTTGCGTTCGAGAGTGTTGGACGCGAGTTCGCCGCCGAGGCGCCGGAGCCTGTCCGTGCATCAAGCTTCGCCGGGCTTGCCGGCTATCGCGACAGCTGGCGTAGTCTCGCCACCGACCGAGGCGTCGCTGATGCTGCAGCGGGAGGTGCACGATGACCGCCGCGGCCCGGATCGAAACAGTGAGCCAGCCGGTGCTGGAGATGCGGCATATCTCGAAGACGTTCGGTCCGATCCGCGCCTTGCAGGATGTGTCGCTAACCGCTCACGCCGGCGAACTGCACGCGCTGATGGGCGAAAACGGCGCCGGCAAGTCGACGCTGATGAAGGTGCTATCCGGCGCCTACCGGCCGGACCCCGGCGGCGATATCTTGATCGACGGCGCGCCGGTCGCCACCGGCGACCCGATCAAGGCACGCGCCAACGGCATTGCCGTCATCTATCAGGAGCTGTCGCTGGCGCCCAACCTGACGGTCGCGCAGAACATCTTCCTTGGCAACGAGCCGAGACGGTTCGGCATCGTCGACCGCGACCAGTGCAATCGGCGCGCCAAGGAAATCATCGCGCGGCTCGGCGTCTCCTTCTCGGCGCGCGCGCTTGTCTCCAGCCTG
This sequence comes from Mesorhizobium sp. M6A.T.Ce.TU.002.03.1.1, assembly GCF_003997275.1. Taxonomy (NCBI): domain Bacteria; kingdom Pseudomonadati; phylum Pseudomonadota; class Alphaproteobacteria; order Hyphomicrobiales; family Phyllobacteriaceae; genus Mesorhizobium; species Mesorhizobium sp. M6A.T.Ce.TU.002.03.1.1. The sequence continues at coordinate 20,209 of NZ_RZTI01000080.1, read as the reverse complement.
TCGCTCGGCAAGCGCCAGATGGTCGAGATCGCCCGCGCGCTGTCGACCAGCGCGCGCATCATCGTCATGGACGAGCCGACCACCTCGCTGACCTCGCGCGAGACGGACAGGCTGTTCGAGGTCATTGCAACGCTGAAGTCGCAAGGCATCGCCATCATCTACATCAGCCACCGCATGGAAGAGGTCTACCAGCTTGCCGACCGCGTCAGCGTGCTGCGCGACAGCGGCTATGTCGGCACGCTCGATCGCGCCGATCTGAACGCCTCGCGCCTCGTCTCGATGATGGTTGGCCGCGACCTATCCGCCTTCTACAAGAAGGATCACCGCCCGCCGGACAGCAAGCGCGCGATCGCGCTATCAGTGCAGGGCATGTCGGACGGCAATCTTTTGAAGGACTGTTCCTTCGACCTGCACAAGGGCGAGGTGCTGGCGCTGGCGGGCCTGGTCGGCTCGGGCCGCACCGAGCTCGCGCGGCTGATCTTCGGCGCCGATAAGCACACATCAGGCACGCTGGAGCTCGACGGAAAACCGATAGCCATCGGCTCGCCGCGCGAGGCGCTGGATGCCGGCATTGCCTATCTCACCGAAGACCGCAAGGAGCTCGGCCTGTTCCTAGACATGTCGATTTCCGACAATATCAGCATGGGCGTGCTCGCAAGGGACGCGCGGGCCGGAGGCTTGCGCGACTTCGCGACGGCCGAGAGGCGCGCTGCCAAGGCCGTTTCCGACCTGTCCATCCGCACCCGGTCGGTGCAGGCCAATGCCGGCTCGCTGTCGGGCGGAAACCAGCAGAAGGTGCTGCTGGCCCGCCTGCTCGAGACCGAGCCGCGGGTCCTCGTCCTCGACGAGCCGACCCGCGGCGTCGATGTCGGGGCGAAGTCGGAAATCTACCGGCTGATCGACGATCTCGCCAAGAAGGGCATCGCCATCCTGATGATCTCCAGCGAACTGCCGGAGGTGATCGGCGTCGCCGACCGCGTGCTGGTGATGCGCGACGGCACCATCGCTGGCGAGGTGACGTCATCCGAAGGCCAGCCGCTCAGTCAGGAAGCAATCATGGAACTTGCAACGGGAGCGGCCAAGCGATGACCGACAAGGCAACCGAGATGAGCGCTGGCGACCAGGCTGTCGGCAGGAGCCGGCGGCTACGCACCGCCTTCGCCGCCCTTGGCATGCTGCCGGTTCTGATCCTTTTGGCGGCCGGCTTCCAGTTCATGAACCCGCGCTTCCTCACCGAGACCAACCTGCTGATCGTCACCCAGCAGTCGTCGATCAACATCGTGCTTGCGGCCGGCATGACCTTCGTTATCCTGACCGGCGGCATCGACCTGTCCGTCGGCGCCATCCTTGCCGCCTCGGCGATGGTGGCGGTGATGGTGTCGCTGGTGCCGGAATGGGGCATGCTCGGCGTGCCGGCGGCCATTCTGGTCGGCCTCGGCTTCGGCGTCATCAACGGGCTGCTCGTCGCCTACATCAAGCTGCCGCCCTTTATCGTCACGCTGGGTTCGCTGACAGCCGTGCGCGGCGTCGCCCGCCTGCTCGGCCAGGACACCACGGTGTTCAACTCGGACCTGCCGTTCGACTTCATCGGCAACGGTTCGCTGTTCGGCATCCCCTGGCTCGTCATCATCGCTCTGTCGGTCGTGGTGCTGTCCTGGCTGGTGCTCAAGCGCACCGTGCTCGGCACCTGGATCTATGCCGTCGGCGGCAATGCCGAGGCCGCCCGCCTCACCGGCATCAAGGTGCCGCTCGTGCTGCTCTTCGTCTATGGCGTGTCCGGTCTCCTGGCCGGCCTTGGCGGCGCCATGTCGGCGGCCCGGCTCTACGCGGCCAATGGGCTGCAGCTTGGGCAGTCGTACGAACTCGACGCCATCGCCGCGGTCATTCTCGGCGGCACCAGCTTCGTCGGCGGCGTCGGCTCGATCTGGGGCACGCTGATCGGCGGCCTGATCATCGCGGTGCTCTCCAACGGGCTCATCTTGGCCGGTGTTTCGGACATCTGGCAGTACATCATCAAGGGATTGGTCATCATCGTGGCGGTCGCCCTCGACCGCTACAGGCTCCAGGCAGGAGCAAGAACGTGATTGACCTTAGTCGCCGGCGTCAACGACCGGTTTCATGTAACGCACCGTGAGAGGCGCGGGGCATCAGGAGGAAAAGAATGAAGACCATCGCTAAACTGCTCTGCGGCGTTGCCCTTACGGCCGTCGCCATCGCACCGGCTTCGGCCAAGGATCTGAACAAGGTCGGCATCTCAGTCGGCCTGCTCGGCAACCCGTTCTTCGTCGCAACCATCAAGGGCATCGAAGACGCGGCCAAGAAGATCAACCCCAACGTCGAGGTGACGTCGGTGTCGGCCGACTACGACCTCAACAAGCAGGTCTCGCAGGTCGACTCGTTCATAGCGGCCGGCGTCGACGTGATCATGCTCAACGCCGTCGATGCCAAGGCGATCGCGCCGGCGGTGAAGAAGGCGCAGGCGGCGGGCATCGTGGTTGCCGCGTTCGACGTTTCGGCGCCGGGCGCCGACGTCACCGTGATGACCAACAACGTCAAGGCCGGCGAAGCGGCCTGCCAGTATCTGGTCGACCATACCGGCGGCAAGGGCGACTATGTCATCCTGAATGGCCCGGCATCGTCGTCGATCCTGGAGCGGGTGAAGGGCTGCAAGGACGTGCTTGCGAAGCACCCGGATATCAAGATCCTCTCCGACGACCAGAATGCCGAAGGCTCGCGCGACGGCGGCCTGAAGGTGTTCCAGTCGCTGCTGACCCGCTTCGACAAGATCGACGCGGTGTTCGCCATCAACGATCCGACGGCGATCGGCGCCCAGCTTGCGGCCAAGCAGCTCAACCGCTCGGAGTTCATCTTCACCGCGGTCGACGGCGCGCCCGATATCGAGAAGGAACTCTCGTCCGGCACATCGATGATCAAGGCCTCGGCCTCGCAGGACCCCTATGTGATGGCTGGCCAATCGCTGCAGATGGCGGCTGAAGTGCTCGCCGGCAAAAAGCCGGCCGAGGCGACGGTGCTGCTCGACCCGCAGCTGATCACGGCCGAGAACCTGAAGGACTACAAGGGCTGGACCGCAGCCCGCTAAGCCTCCCAAGGCTGGTGCGGCCGGGATGACCGGCCGCGCCGTTTTTTTGTTTGAGCATCGGATTCTCCCAAAACCGGTTTCCACTTTTGGGTCCGATGCTCCCGCGCAACCGGAGACGATTATGTCGCGCATTGGAATCCATTCTTTCGTCTGGTCGGCAAGCTCGGCGCAAGGCGACCTCGAACGGACGCTGGCCAACACCAAAGAGGCCGGCTTCGACCTGATCGAATTCTCCTATCTCGACCCTGCCAATGTCGACATTGGCGGGCTGGCCAAGCGCATCGCCGACCTCGATCTCGGCGTGGCGATCAGCATCGGACTGCCGGCCGACGGCGACATTTCGAGCGCCGACAAGACGATTGCCGCGCGCGGCGTCGAAATCCTCAATGATACCATTTCGCTGACCCGCGATCTGGGTGGCCAGAAGGTCGCCGGCATCCTCAGCACCGGCCACGGATTGCAGGCGCAGGCGCCGACGCCCGATCAATGGAACCGCAGCGCCGGAACGCTCGCCAAGGTCGCGGAGACCGCCAGGGCCGCCGGCGTCACGCTCAACCTCGAGATCGTCAACCGCTTCGAGAGCAATCTGCTCAACACCGCGGCGCAAGGGTTGGCCTTCATCGAGGACACCGGTTCCGACAATATCTTCCTGCATCTCGACAGCTTCCATATGAACATCGAGGAGGCCGATGTCGGGCTGGCTATCCGCCACGCGGCTGGCAAGATCGGCTATGTCCATATCGGCGAGAGCCATCGCGGCTTCCTTGGCACCGGCAACATCGACTTTGCCGCGATCTTCGATGCGCTGACCGCAATCGGCTACAGCGACGATCTCAGCTTCGAATCGTTCTCGTCGGAGATCGTCGACGAGAACCTGTCGAAGAAAACCGCTATCTGGCGCAATTTGTGGACCGACAATATGGAGCTGGCTCAGCATGCACGCCGCTTCATCGCCATCGGGCTGGAGACGTCACGGCGCAAGGCCGAGCTTGTTTCATCAAGCCATCGACCTTAGCACCCACCCCGGCCTCATCCATCAGGCGTGGCTCGAGCATCGGACCCAAAAGTGGGTACCGGTTTTGGGAAAATCCGATGCTCAAATAAAATCTAGTTTGGAATTGTGGCCAGGTCGATCTCGGTAATATGCCAGCGACCCAAATTGGCCGTGTAGAGTTTATCGCCCTTGAAGGCGATGTTGGTGGGATGCGCCAGTGTGGTCGCGGCCGGGTCCTCGATCAGCACTTCGAGGCCTCTGTCCTGGCGCCAGCGATAGATTCGGCTTGGCTCGTAGCATGAGATGAAAAGCGAGCCGTCGGGCGCAAAAGCCAATCCGTCCGGGACATTGTCGACGCCATCGACGACGATCTGCCTGGCGCCAGCCGCGCCGTCAGCCAGGATCGGCACATAGCTGATGCACGCCGCATTGCTTTCCACCACATAGAGCCCGCTGCCGTCCGGCGCCATCGTCATGCCGTTGGCAAAGGCCATGGGTTCGCGACACCACAGGCGGCCTTCACCGGTCTTCAGATCATAGCGGAAGATGCCGGAGCGGTTGTCTTCGCCTGCGCTGTCCGACACGTAGAGCCAGCCTCGTGTCTCGTCGACGATCGGATAGTTCGGCACGCGGATGCCAGCCGAGGCGAAGCGCTCCATAAGACCAGTCCCGGCATTCCAGCGAAAGATCGCCGAATGCTTCAGATCGCAGGCGAAACAGTTTCCCGCGCTGTCGAAAGCGATGCCGAGCAGAAAACCTTCCGTGCCACCCATGCGTTCGGCCGAGCCACCATCGGCGGAAAGCCGCAAGAGATCGCCGGTTTCGGTGCCGCACCAGATCGACCCGTCGCGGTTGACGGCCACACCCTCCGGATGGGCGACGCGCGGACTGGTGAAGATACCGTCGAAGAAGACCCGGGCGGCGGCCATTTCAAGCAACGGCTTTGCCATTGGAGCTTCAGCCTCCTGCGGTCTGCGCGGCGATGCAACGCTCGACCATGATGCGGTCGGCGGCGAGGATCTCGGCTATCAGTGCACCCCGCTCCTTGGCGCTGACGAATTCCAGGCGGCGCAGACCGAGGGGATCGATTCTGTTTCGCAGGACATCAAGCGTGTCGTTTGAGGGCAGCGGAATTTGCCGGCAGTCGGCATCGAATGACACGGGAAAACCAGTGGCATCACGGATCTGCTGCTGCGTGATATCAGGCATGGTTTCGATGACGATCAATTCCCGGCTCGATCGGTCGAGCCGAAAGACGCAAAGATCGGTGAACACCAGCGCCTCACCGGTCCGATAGCCCATCGGCTCGCGTTCATTCTGGGTGAGCAAGCCTCGCGCCGAACTGGCGATCTCGACGTCGTCCACCAGCGACTGCACCGAATGGCGGGGAACGTAGAGCAAATAGTCGCGATGCATGTTGGCGACATCGGCCATGCCGCCCTGCCCGGGCAGCCGGATGAGGCCGCCGTCGCGCTTGCGCAGCGCTATGGTGTTGACGCGACCGCGTCGATCGACTTGCGCGGCCCCGACGATCTCATGGGTCACCGCGCCGGCCTGATAGTAGGTCGAGTAGGTGTCGTCGCCACCGGCATGCGCCACCGCCGTCTCGCAATCGAGGCTTTCGATCAGCGACAGTATCATCGGGCTCGGCGCGATATCGAGGTGGCCGCAACTCATCGTCGCGATGATCATGTCCGGCGCGTGGGTCGCCTTGGCCAGCCGGTAGGCGACGTTGGCCAGCGGCGACACCGCGCCGGCACTGGCAAAGCTGTCGTTGTCGAGCTCGGCGGCGATACGGGCGGCGATGATCTCGTCGATCGACCCTTTCTTTTCGCCCTGCGCGAGAGCGGGCGTTGCGAGGGCCGTTTCGGCGCGGATTTTCGCAGCATCCTGAACCAGCTCCGGCACGCCTTCGGAAGGCAGGCGCAGAGTGTCCGCCAAAGGTGCTTCCCTGGCTGCGAACGCCCCCGACAACGCTTGATAATCGGTCACATAGAACGGCAGGCAGGAGGCCGGATAGGCGCCGCTCGGCGCCAGCGCTATGGCCGAAACCTGGTTCCGCGTGAGAATGCTCTGGCGGCCGTCATGCCGCAGCGCCCCGACAGGGACGATCTCCTCGACCGTGACCAGCACCTGCCGCGCCGCGCCCGCCATGGCAAAGTCCAGCGCCCGAGGCCCGATGATCTGGACATTGCCGCTCTCGTCGGCGCGCTGGGCGTGGACGACGAACGTATCGAGCCGCAGCGGCGGGATGAACCCTGTCTCGGTCCCGGCAACGGGATCGGGAGCGGCGAGCGCGCCCGGCACACGCGCGAGCATGTCCGAGCCCTGCGGAAGCTGGAACGGCATCGACGGCAGGTTTTGCTGCGCCGCCCGCAGCGCCTGGATCATCGCCAGCGCCGTCCAATCGCGGACGGGCACGGCATTCGTCTCGGCAACCGCGCGGAAACGCGGCGGAAGGCCAAAAATGTCCAGGCTGGAGAAGCAGAGGTCGATTTCCGCTACCGCATCCGCTTCGAGAAGCAGTTCGAGCGGCAGCCCACCGGCCCAGCAGACGTAGCGCAAATCCTTGATATCAGAGCCGCCGATGGCGCGCAGCAAGGCGATCGGCAGCCGGGCGAAATGATGGCCGCCGACGCCGAAGACGTCGCCACTTCCAACCAAAGCAGCCAGCCCTTCGACATCGGTGAAGCGCGGGCGGTTCGGCTCGACCAAGGAGGTCATTGCGCAACCTTCGCCCGCGCCGCGCTTTTCTCGGCGAACGCCTTCACTCGCTGCTGGCCGATCTCGCTGCGATAGAGCCCGCCCAGAATGTCGCGTTCCATGGCGAGGCCATCGGCCAGGTCGCCCGATACGGCATGCGCCGTCAACGCTTTCAGTCCCTCGATCGCTGCAGCCGGTTCGGCGGCGATCATCTCGGCGAGTTCCAGCGCCCGCGGCATCAGCCTTTCGACGTCGACGACCTCGTTGACCAGTCCAGCGTCGATGAATTCGGAAGCCGGCACGATGGCGCCGGTCATCAGCAGGAGATTGGCGCGGTTGCGGCCGAGTTTTTGGACGCTGCGCTGTGTGCCGCCGCCGCCGGGGATCAGTCCGAGTTTGATCTCCGGCAGGCCGAGTTTCGCGAACTGGTTGGCGATCACGATGTCGCAGCACAGCACCAGCTCCATGCCGCCGCCCAGCGCGAAGCCATTGACCGCGGCGATCACCGGCTTGCGGTTATTCTCGATCGCCGCATACATGCGAGTGCCGGCGGCCTGGAAGGCGTCGAACTCGGCAGCCGTCTGGGCGGCGTATTCCTTGATGTCGGCGCCAGCCATGAAGCCGCGTCCTTCGCCGGTCACAACGATCGCACCGACACCGTCATCCCCGGACAGCGCCTCGAAGGCGCCGGTGATCTCGCCTTGCATCAGCCGGTTCATGGCATTGAGCTGGTCGGCGCGCCGAAAAGTGACGACGGCGACGCGACCCGAGATTTCGACCGTAAGCGTCTGGTAGGCGGGCATCGTCAGGTAGCGTCCACGGTCATGTCGCCGGACGCCTCAAGTGCTGCAATCTCGTCTTTGGAGAGGCCGAACTCGGCCAGGATCTCGCGACCATGCTGGCCGACCAGCGGGGCGGGCCGTTCGATGGTTGCGGGGGTCTCGCTCATTTTGACCGCCGGCGCGACCACCCTCACCTTGCCGCCGCGCGGATGATCGTAACTGGTGATCATGCCCATGTGCTTGACCTGCGGATCCTCGGCAGCGCGGCGGATATCCTTCACCTCGGCGCACCAGATATCGACTGCAAGCAGCCGCGCCAGCAGGTCCTGCGTCGCAAACTTCCTGGTCTCGGCGTTGACCTTCTCGAACACCTCGTCGCGCTTGTCGAACAGCGTCTTCAGATCGTCGTAGACGGCAAGCTGCGGCGCCTCCAATGTCTCATACAGCGTCTTGAACGGGCTCATGGCGATCGACACATGGCCGCCGTCCTTCGCTTCGTAGATGCCGAACGGAGCCTGCATGCCGGGATGGCCGATACCGGAATTGGGCCGCACGAAATCCTCGCCGAGATTGAGCACGGCGACATACTCCTGGTTGAGATGCGCGAGCATCCCGGCCAGCAAATTGACCTCGATCTTCTGGCCCTTGCCGGTTTTCTCGCGATAGTAGAGCGCCGACAATATGCCGTAGACCATGTTCATCGCGCCGATCTGGTCGGCGAGGCCGGCGCCGGCCGGAACAGGAGCCTGGTCACCACGGCCGGTGTTGGAGATCAGCCCGGACAGCCCCTGGATCAGCATGTCCTGGCCCGGGCGCTCGACATAAGGGCCTTCCTCACCATAGCCGGAGCCCGAGCAATAGATGATGCCGGGATTGACTGCCTTGAAGTCCTCGTAGCCATAACCGAGCTTGGCCAGCACGCCGGGGCGAAAATTCTGCACGACGACGTCGGCCTTCTTGGCCATGTCCATGACGATCGCATGCACCTTGCGGCTCTTCAGATTGAGCGCGATCGAGCGCTTGTTGCGGTTCCAGGCGAGGAAGTTCGGGCTCTCGGAGCCGCCGACCCATTTGGCGAAGAAGGTCATGCTGCGGAACATATCGCCGGCGCCGGCGCGCTCGATCTTGATGACGTCGGCGCCCATGTCGCCGAGCAGCTGCGTGGCGAACGGCCCTTGCAGCAGATGGCTGAAATCGAGGATGCGGACGCCTTCGAGGGCCTTGTTCATTTTATGTCTCGTTTCGTGTGTCAAAGCAGATCGGGAACGTAGCGTGGCGCGGCGGTCAGCCCGCCATCGACGCGCAGGTCGGTGCCAGTAGTGAAGCCGGCGGCATCGGAGGCGAGATAGACGGCGGCTTCCGCCACTTCGGAAGGCTCGCCGATGCGGCCGAGCGGATGCATCTTCACCCACGCCTTGGCGAGATTGCCGCCGATCTCCTTGATTAGCTTGTCGTTCATCGGCGTGTTGATGGTGCCTGGCGAGATCGAGTTGAAGCGGATGTTGAGCGGGCCGAACTCGACCGCCATCTGGCGCGTCATCGCCATCACCGCGCCCTTGGCGCCGGCATAGGCGGTCCAGCCGTCGAGCCCGATATGCCCCTGCGCTGAGGCCATGTTGATGATCGAGCCCGATTTCTGCGCGATCATGTGCGGCAACGCGTATTTGCAGCCGCGAAAGACGCTGGTCAAATTGACCGCGATCAGCCGGTGCCACTGCTCGTCAGTCATCTCGTGGACCGGCATGCCGCCGATGGCGATGGCGGCGTTGTTGACCATCACGTCGAGGTGGCCGGTCTTGCCGACGGCGGTAGCGATGAGGTTGACGATGTCGGCCTCCTTCGACACATCGCAATGCACGTAGTCGGCAGCGTGGCCAGCCGCGCGCAGTTTCGCCGCGAAATGTTCCCCGCTCTCGTCGGCGATGTCGCTCAAGAAGACATGCGCACCTTCCCTTGCCATCGCCGCCGCGATCGCATGGCCGATGCCTTCGGCGGCGCCGGTGATGATTGCGCTTTTCCCCTTGAGACGATCCATGTCAGCCTCCAATGATGCGCCGGCGCTTCGCTTCGTCGAAAGCGACAGCGGCAATGATGATCATGCCGGTGATGACCAGCTGCCACTCGGTCGGCAGGCCGAGTCCGCGCAGCCCGTTGGACAGGAACTGCAGGATCAGCACGCCGAGCGCCATGCCGGTCAGGCTGCCGATGCCGCCGGCAAGGCTCACCCCGCCGAGCACCGTCGCGGCAACAACCTGGAACTCGAAATTCAGTCCCGCCGTATGCTGCGCCGACCCGACGCGGGCCGCCAGGATGATGCCGGCAACCGTCGCCAGCAGCGCGCTGATGATGAAGCAGATGAACTTGACCCGGCGCACGTCATAGCCGGCGAGCCGTGCCACTTCCGGATTGCCACCGACAGCATAGATCTGCCGTCCGAACGGCCGGTGCCGCATCATGTAGGCGAAGGCAGCGAGCAGGACGATCGCAATCACCGCCGAATAGGGAACGACATTGAACAGGCGGCCATCCGACAGCGCGATGAAGCTGTCGAGAGCGGCATCGGCGGGGATCGCCCGCTGGCCGGTATAAAGATACACCCCACCGCGCATGATGAACATCGTGCCCAGGGTCACGATCAGCGAGTTGATCCCGGCATAGGCGGTGAGATAGCCATTCACCACACCGATGATCAGCCCGAACAGCAGCGCACCGCCAACGCCGAGCAGCAGGGAGTTCGTGTCGTTCATGATGATGATCAGCGGCAGGGCGATGGTCGCCAGCAGCGACCCGATCGAAATGTCGACCTCGCCGGACATGAAAACGATGGCGCAGCCGATGCCGGCGGTCAGCGCCAGGGACGCCTGCCCGAGCACGTTGGTCATGTTGCGCACGGAGAAGAAATTCTCGGCGGTGAAGGAAAAGAACGCGATGACCAGGATGAGGCATAAGAGCAACGCCAATTCCTGCCGCGCGAAGAGCCGCGCCAACATGGACGGCCCGGCTCTCATCGTCTCTGTGCTTGCCAGGCTCATAGCTTGCCACCATCGAAGGCGTCGGCCGAATGCCAGGGAATGCGGCTGCGAAGCGTCATCGTCTTATCCGATCGCTGCATTGAGGATTTTCTCCTGCGTGGCGTCGTCGCGCGACATGATCGCGGTGAGCCGGCCCTCGCACATCACCGCGACACGGTCGGAAAGGCCCAGCAACTCGGGCATCTCCGATGTCATCATGACGACCGCCAGGCCCTCGCCGGCGAGCCGGTCGATGAGCGCGAAGATCTCCGACTTGGCGCCGACATCGATGCCGCGGGTCGGCTCGTCGACGACGATCACGTTCAGGCCCCGCATCAGCCAGCGCGAGATCAGCACCTTCTGCTGATTGCCGCCGGACAGGTTCTTGATCTCCTGGAACAGGCTGGGCGTCTTGATGCGGAAGCGGTCGACATAATCCTGCACCGCCTTGCGTTCCCCGGCCTTGTCGATGAAGCCCATACGGGCGAAGGCGCCGAGCGAGGCGAGGCTGGCATTCTGGTAAACCGGCAATTCGCCCATCAGCCCTTCGCTCTTGCGGTCTTCGGTAAGCAGGCCGATGCCGAGCCGGACACCCGTATGCGTGTCGTGCGGCAGCAGGCGGTGACCGTCGACGGAAATCGTGCCGGAGGTGATCGGATCGAAGCCGACGACCGCCTTGGCAAGTTCGGTTCGGCCGGCCCCCATCAAGCCGAAGAAGCCGAGGACTTCGCCGGCATGCGCTTCGAACGATACGTCCTTCAGCTTCTTCGCCGTGCTGAGCCCTTGCACGGATAAGGCGACCTTGCTGCCCGGTGCGCCGCGCTTGCGCGGAAACAGGCTTTCGATGCGACGGCCGATCATGTCCTGGATCAGCGTATCATTGGTGTGATCGCCGATCGGTCGGGTCGAGACATGCCGACCGTCGCGCAGAACAGTGACCGTGTCGGCGATCTCGAAAACCTCGTCGAGCTTGTGGCTGACATAGAGCACCGCAATGCCGAGCGCGGCCAGCCGGCGGATGACGGTGAACAGCAGCGAAATCTCGTTTGGCGTCAGCGAGGACGTCGGCTCGTCCATGACCACGACGCGGGCTTCGTGGGCGAGAGCGCGCGCGATCTCGACCATTTGCTGCTGGCTGACCGGCAGCGATCCCGTCCGCGCCGCCGGATCGACATTGAAGCCGATGCGGTTGAACAGCGCGGCGGAATCGGCGCGGATTTTCCTCCAGTCGATCGAGCCGCCCTTGCCGGTCGGATAGCCCTCGAGGAAGATGTTCTCGGCCACGGTGAATTCGGAGATCAGCGCGATCTCCTGGAACACGACCTTAATGCCCTCTTTCAGGCTGTCGCGCGGCGACTTGATGTCGAGCTCGCGTCCGCGCATGCGGATGGTGCCGGCATCCTTGCCGTAGACCCCGGCCATGATCTTGATGAGCGTCGACTTGCCGGCGCCGTTCTCGCCCATCAAGGCGTGGATCTTGCCGGGCTCCAGGGTGAGGTCGACATTGTCCAGCGCCACCACGCCCGGAAAGCGCTTGTCGATGCCGCGCATCTCAAGCGCCGGCACGCTTGTGTCGACGGCCGCGCCTTCGCCGGGGTGAAGGAAATCAACGGACATTGGCTCTGTTCCGGATGATGTCGAGATAGGTTGCCAGAATGATGACCACGCCGGGCACCACCATCTGCAGGTCCTGGTTCCAGCCCAGGATGATGATACCGTTGTCGATGACCTTCAGCACCAGAACGCCGAGCAACGTGCCGAACAGCGAGCCGCGCCCGCCAAGCAGGCTGGTGCCACCAAGGATGACAGCGGCGATCACCGTCAGCTCGAAGCCGCGTCCGGCGGTCGGCTGACCCGCATTCATCAGCGACGCCAGGATCATGCCGGCAACCCCGACGCACAGGCCGGTGACGACGAAGGCGAACAGTTTCAGACGCTCCGAGCGCACACCGGAAAGACGAACCGCACGCTCATTGGCACCGACCGCATAGAGGTAACGGCCAAGCGTGGTGAAGCGCAGCGTCACGGCTGCGATGGCGAAGATGGCCACCGCAATGACGACGGGCAGCGGGATCGCGCCGATGTAGCCGGCACCGAGATCAGTGAAGCTGACCAGCCGGTGATGGTTCTGCACGGCCTCACGGGTGAATAGATAGACGCCGCCCTGCAGCATCATCATCGTGCCGATGGTGGCAATCAGCGAATTCACCTTGAGCCTGGTGACGACCAGCCCGTTGAACAGGCCGACCCCGCCGGCAAAGGCGAGCGCCGCCAGCATGCCGAGCACGAGGCTGTGCGTCGAGTTGAGCACGGCCATGCCGATACAGCCGACAAAGGCGAGCGACGCTCCGACCGAGAGATCGACCTCAGCGGTGATGATCAGCATGGTCATGCCCGAGGCGACGATCAGCACCAGCGCGCATTGGCGCAGGATGGCGATGATATTGGCCTCGGAATAGAACTGTGGCGCTGCGATCGAGATGGCGATGCAAAGCACGGCCAGGATAATCCCCAGCACGAGCTGGCTGCTGCCCAGCAGCTGGCCGCCGATGAAACGCCTTGGCGCGGAAGATTGCGTAAGCTCGCTCATTTCCATTTCATTTCCGGGGCGGCATCGGGTGCCGTCGCTATTTGGAAACCTGCCTAAACCGGGCGGTTGACCTGTTTTGCCGTCGGCATCCGATCAGTTGCCCTTCCCGCCGAGCGGGAAGGGCGATTTTGGGATCCTACTTCTTCAGGTCGGCGGAGGTTTTCATGCACTTTTCCGGCGGCTGAAGCGCGTTGACGGCATCCCATTTGATCGTCCGGACAGTGCCGTCGTAATCGTAGTACTTCTTCCAATCGTCGCCGTTCATCGGCGCGGTCGGGCTGACGATGTGCTCGGGCACCTCTTCGCCGTTGAACAGCTTCACTGCGGCATCGATGGCGGTGTAGCCTTCCTTTTCCGGGAACATCGCGGCTTCGATGCGGTAGGACGGCTCGTTCTGTATCGCATTGATGAAGGCAAGGCCCTCGCCGCCCGTGCCGACCGTCAACAAATTATCCTGCGACTTGCCGGCCGCTTTCCAGGCCTGCAGGCCGCCCAGCGACGAGGAATCGTTGATGCCATAGATGATGTTGATGTCGGCGTTCTTGGCAAGTGCCGCCGAAGACACTTCGAGCGCGCGGTCAGGATTGCCGCCGCCGTCGAGATCGTGGACCATGACCGCGTCAGGGATGATGGTCTTCAGGCCGTCCATGAAGCCTTGCGAACGCAGGACGGTGGCAGACAGGAGCGGCAGGCCGACATTCATCACCTGGGCTTTGCCGCCGAGCTTTTCCTTGGCGTATTTGCCTGCTTCGACGCCAGCCGTGTAGCCGGTATCATAGTCGCAGATCGCGACCATGGTCGTCATGCCCTTGACCGGATTGCCTTCCAGAACGACGGGGACGTCGTTGGATTTCGCCTGGCGCAGCAGCGGCACGACGCCCTCTTCGTTGACAGGCGTGACAATCAGCACGTCGACGCCCTTGGCCATGAAGTCTTCCGCGGCAGAAACCTGCTTGGCGATGTCGAGATTGGCGTCCTGCACCTCGAGCTCGATGCCGAGTTCCTTGGCGCGAGACTGCATGCCCTTGATGACATTCTGATACCACTCATGGGTGGCGTAGTTGGTGACGTAGCCGATGCGCTTCGGCATGTTTTCGGCCTGCGCGGCAGCGGCGCTCAGGGCCAGCGCGGCCGCCGAGGCAAACAGGATTGATTTGGACCAATTCATCTTCTTCTCCCTATTTATCATCTTTTTAGTTGCTGAACGGATAGTCCCGCCGTTCCGGGTCGGCACGTGACGAAGCGATGATTTCACCTGCGCCCAGCGCCGCCGATATCGTCTCGGCTGCCGCTTTCGTCCGTTCGAAGACGGTTTCGCGATCGAAGCGCGCGGCTTTCTGTGGCAGGAACGGAACGGTGAGCGCGGCAATGACCGCGCCGGTGTGATCGCGCACCGGCATTGAGACGTTGGTGCAGGCCTCGACGGCCAGCGAGGGGCGCATCTCATAACCGAGCCTTGCGACCTCGTTCAGCCGCGCTTCGATTTCCGCCCGCGTGCCCTGCCCCTCGCCGGCAGCCACAATCCGCTCGACGATGCGGTCGCGCTCGGCCTGGTTTGAATGTGCGAGCAGCACCGCGCCGGAGCTCGTTTCGAGGATCGGGAAATGCGAGCCGAGCGCAACCGAGTAGCGCATCGGCAAAGGCGAATCGATCTGCAGCACCACCAGCGCGCTCTCGCCTTCGCGAACAACCAGATGGCAGCTTTGATCGGTATTGGCCGAGAGCTCGCGCATCACCGGCAGCGCGCATTCGACCAGCCGGTTTACCGGCGGATGCATATGCGCCAGCTCGAACAGTTTTAGCGAAAGGCGGAAGCGGTCGGATTGCGTCCGGAAGATGTAGCCGCGCTTCTCCAGCAGAAGCAGGATGCGGTATATCTCATGGATGGAGCGCCCCAGGCCGGCGGCGATCTCGGTCTGGGTCAGCGGCTCGGCACTGGACGCCATGAACTCGAGGACATCGAGCGCCTTTTCCACCGCCGGCACGCGATAGCCGTTGCGGCCGCTTTCGCCTTCTTCGACGATCTGGGCTATGTCGGCGGCCATTATGCGACGCTCCGTTCCGGTTGGCCCCGTCTGGTCTCGCGGTAGAGGCGGTTCAGCCGATCCGCGAGTTCGGTCGCGGGCATGCCGCCGGCGATGGCAGCGGCCGCATGCGGAGCGCATTCGCGGAAAAAGGTGATGAAGCCCGGATGTGTCGGGCGCAGGTAGGACGCTTCGATCGTCGCAAGCGTCGAGCTGAAGAAATTGCCGGAAAGATCGTTGACTTCGGCGTCCTTCCACGCCGCCAGCGATCCCGGCTGTCCGCCTGACTTCACATAGTCGCCGCGCTGGTAGCCGGGCGAGCATAGGAAAAGCGCGTAGTCGATTGCCGCCCGTTTGTGTTTCGATTGGGCGCTGACCCCGATGCCGGCACCACCGAGCAAGGCGCCAGCGGATCGCGGGGTCGGCACATCGGCGAAACGCAGATACGGCCTGTCGGCCTTCGAGGCATAGTTCACATAGCCGAAGGCGAACGGCACATAGACCACATCGTCATGCGCGATCATGTGGTCATAGCCGCGGATCGGATTCCATTTCGACGAATTCGGATGCGACAACTCGACAAGCTGACGCAACTGCGTGACAGCCTGCTCGACCCTGTCCCTTGCAATGAACTCCTCGCCGTTTTCCTGCGGATGGCCGAGGGTCAAGAGCAGGCACATGGCGTCCGTCGGCACGAACGGCAGGCCAAGCCACTTGCCGTCCTTGCGCACGCGCCGGCCAAGCTCCAGCACCTCTTCATGAGTAGTGGGCACCGCTGCGTAGCGCTCCAGGAGATCCGGGCGATAGGAGGCGACCTGGCAGGCGGCATCGATCGGCAGTGCCCACTGGCGGCCGTTCCTTGCATAGGATCGCCAGGACGCGCCGACCGAGTCGTGCTCGAAGAAGCGGCGCTGCTCCACCGACAAATAGCCGTCGAACGGCACCATCAACTCGCCGTCGGCGATGTCGCCGATAAAGGGATGATCGAATACGATCAGATCGTAGGTGCCTAGCACCGGACCAAGCGCGCCCTCGCCGAATTCATAGAGGCTGCGGCGGTCCCATTCGATTTCCAGACCGGGATTGTCGGAGCAGTACGTCTCGATGCTGGCGTCGAGCGGACCCCAGCAGCGTCGATGATCCCACGCCAGACCGCGCAGCCTTGTCATTCCTGAAAAATTCCTCCCGAACCGGGCGCTAGCCCGATCCGGGATTACTAGCAGGTATTTTTACCCGCGCAAGACATTTTCACATAGGAAAACTGCGTTTGGGCTCCTGTTTGGTGATCTCAGGCCAGCCCAAAACGCTCCACGGCGCGCATGATGCCGCGCAGTTCGGCGAGGCCCTTCAGGCGGCCGATCAATGAGTAACCGGGGTTGATCCTGGTCTTGCCGATATCGTCGGCGAGCAGATGGCCATGATCGGGACGCATCGGAATCCGCCAGTCGGCGCGACCTTCCCTGCGACGGCGCGTCTCTTCCTGCATCAAAGCGAGGATGACATGCGCCATGTCGGTGCCGCCCTCCAGATGCTCGGCCTCATAGAAGGAGCCGTCATCCTCGATGGTTACATTGCGCAGATGGACGAAATGGATCCGGTCGGCGAATTCCTTGACCATGCCGACAATGTCGTTGTCGGCGCGCGTGCCATAGGAGCCGGTGCAGAACGTCAGCCCATTGGCCGGGCTGTCGACGGCGTTAAGGATGAAACGCGCGTCCTCGGCGGTCGAAACGATCCGTGGCAAGCCATAGAGCGAGAATGGCGGGTCGTCGGGATGGATGCACATGCGCACTCCCTCCTGCTCGGCCACCGGAATGATCTCGCGCAAAAACCAGGCAAGATTGTCGCGCAACTCCTTCGGCCCGATCGAGTCATATTCCGCCAATGCCTCGCGAAAGCTTTCGCGATTATAGCTGCGCTCGGTCGCCGGCAGGCCGGCAATGAGATTGCGCTCTATCCTGTCGATCTGCTCGTCGCTCAGTTCCTTCAGTCGCGATTCCGCCTCGGCGATACGGGCGGCGCTGTAGCCGGCCTCGGCATTCCTGCGCTTCAGCACAAACAGGTCATAGGCGGCGAAATCAATCGCATCGAAACGCAGCGCATAACCCGTTGTCGGAAGCCGATAGGCCAGATCCGTGCGGGTCCAGTCGACCACGGGCATGAAATTGTAGCAGATCGTCGCAATGCCGGCCTTGGCGAGCGCACGGATCGTGTCCTTGTAGAAGCCGGCATAGCGAAGCCGTTCCGCCGAGCCGATCTTGATCGAGTTGTGAACGGGAATGCTCTCGACGACCGACCAGGTCAGCCCTGCCGCCTCGATGATCCGCTTGCGCTCCAAAATGCTGTCGAGCGGCCAGGCACGCCCGTCATATATGTCGTGCAGGGCCGTCACCACGCCTGTCGCAGCTGCCTGCTTAACATGATCGAGCGTCACCGGATCGTCCGGTCCATACCAGCGCCAGCACTGTTCCATTGAGACTTTCCCTTTGCGATAAAAACAGAACAGAAAGGTATTGTTGGGCCACAATGGAAGTCAAACTAAAGCCGGCTTCCGACGACCAATGAAGGAGTTTTCCGCAATGAAGGATTTCGACGGCAAGATCGCTCTGGTGACGGGGACGACCGGGATCGGCCTGGCAACAGCCCGACGTCTTGCGGCAGGGGGTGCTGCGATCATCGCTTGCGGCATCGACCGCGCGGCCAACGCAGCGATGACGGCGGAACTGGACAGATCCGGCGCCGGGGCGCTGGTCATGGCCGTCGACGTCTCGGTGCCGGATCAGGTTCGCGACGCGGTCGCGGCCGGTGTCGAGCGGTTCGGCGGCCTCGATATCATCGTCAATTCCGCGGCGGTCCATCCATATGGAACCGCTGTCAGCACCGATTTCGACACCTGGAACCAGGCGATGTCCGTCAATGTCGGCTCGATCTACCTGACCGCGCATTTCGGCATCCCGGAAATGATCAAGCGGGGCGGCGGCGCCATTGTCAACGTGGCTTCGGTGCAGGGCTTTGCCTGCCAGCAGAACGTCGCCGCCTATGCCACGACCAAGGGTGCCATCCACACATTGACGCGCTCTCTGGCGCTCGACTACGCACGCTCCGGCATTCGCGTCAATTCCGTCAGCCCTGGCTCGATCCGCTCGCCAATCCTGGAAAAGGCGGCCCGCGGCGAGAATGGCACCGATGCCGATGTCGAGGCCGCCTACAGGCGCTTCGGCGAAGCCCACCCCATCGGACGCATCGGCGAGCCGGAGGAAGTGGCGGAACTCATCGCCTTTCTGTGTTCGTCGAAAGCCGGGTTCTGCACCGGTGCGGACTACCGGATCGACGGAGGCCTGACGGCCGGCATCGGCGTGAAGTAGAACAGGAAGATCGCCCCGGCCCTACCCAGAGACGCTGACATCAGACAACTTTCGAAGCACTGACGGCGAACCAATGGCGCGTAACATGCGCGAGTTTGCATAGTACACTTGCAGCCGAGTCAACCGTCTGATTCCCTTAGGCACGCTGGGCTGTCCTGATTCGCTCACTGTCCAAAGTCTTGCAGTGCGTCGGGAACAAGCCTTCCACCGACCCCTGCGCTTGCGCATTCAACGGGAGAGACGGCAAATGAACACTGCAACGAGGCCGGTAATCTCCGAGATGAGGCCCAAAATATCCGTCATCGGAGTTGGCGGCGGTGGCGGCAATGCCATCAACAACATGATCGCCGAAGGCTTGCAGGGCACCGAATTTATCGTTGCCAACACCGATGCTCAGGCGCTCACCATGTCGAAGGCAACGCGGCTGATCCAATTGGGAGCTCACGTGACGGAGGGCCTGGGTGCAGGATCGCTGCCCGAAGTTGGCCATGCCGCTGCCGTGGAATCGATCGACGAAATCATGGACCATCTCGCGGGAACGCATATGTGTTTCGTGACCGCAGGCATGGGAGGCGGAACTGGAACCGGTGCGGCACCGGTCATAGCGCAGGCCGCGCGCAACGCGGGAATACTGACGGTGGCCGTCGTCACCAAGCCGTTCGTGTTCGAAGGGAACCGTCGAATGCATGCGGCCAATGAGGGCATCGAGCGGCTCCGCGAGAGCGCCGATACCGTCATCGTCATCCCGAACCAGAACCTCTTCAGGATCGCCGATGCCAAGACGACGTTCGCGGACGCGTTCGCCATGGCGGACCGCGTCCTCTACGCGGGCGTCGGCTGCATCACCGATCTCATCGTCAAGGAAGGGCTGATCAATCTCGACTTCGCCGATGTGAAGTCGGTGATGCGCGATATGGGTCGCGCGATGATGGGCACCGGCGAAGCCACCGGGGAGGACCGCGCCAGGAAGGCGGCCGAGGCGGCAATCGCAAACCCGCTTCTCGACGAAGCGTCCATGATGGGCGCCAAGGGCGTCCTTGTCTCGATATCAGGCGGCACTGATATGACGCTGTTCGAGGTCGACGAAGCTGCCACCCGCATACGCGAGGAGGTCGACGCCGACGCCGATATCATCGTCGGCGCCATTTTCGACAAGGCGCTCGCAGGAAAATTCAGGGTGTCGGTCGTTGCGACGGGATTGCGGCGAGGGCTTGAGATACCGCTGATGGCGGGGTCGGAAAACCGTGTGAATTGAGCGACGCCCTTATGGCAGCACCGCGGCAGGTTTCGACTAAGGGTCCGCAGCTCTGAGACCGCCGACGGACGGCGGACGGGCGGGCTTGCCCAAACCGCAATTGTTGCGGGATGAGCTGCGGGTTAAATTGTCGATTCTGTCTGCGCGACTCTACCGTTGAATTGGAACGCCTGCTCAGCGCTCATGCGCCGGCCGCGTGAACAGGGTCTCGACCGTGCCGGGACCCAAACGCAAAACGGCCCGCGCGATGCGGGCCGTTTTTTGATTTGGTTGCGGGGACAGGATTTGAACCTGTGACCTTCAGGTTATGAGCCTGACGAGCTACCGGGCTGCTCCACCCCGCGTCAACTTAACGGCGAATGCCGGCCGGGCAGCCCGGACTTTT
>NZ_RZTI01000007.1:0-100383 GCF_003997275.1 Mesorhizobium sp. M6A.T.Ce.TU.002.03.1.1 | reverse complement strand
CGACAAGGCCGATATGGACGTCACCATCAGGCGCGAGCCGATCGGCGTCGTCGCTGCCGTCGTGCCGTGGAATTCGCAGCTCTTCCTTTCGGCCGTCAAGCTCGGTCCGGCACTGGCGGCCGGCTGCACGGTCGTCTTGAAAGCCTCGGAAGACGGCCCAGCGCCGTTGCTGGCCTTCGCCGAACTCGTTCACGAGGCCGGATTTCCCGCCGGAAGCGTCAACATACTGGCCGGGTTCGGGCACGATTGCGGCCAGCGCCTGACAAGTCATCCGCTGGTTTCACGCGTCGCCTTCACCGGCGGACCTTCGACCGCTCGCGCGATTATCCGCAACACGGCGGAAAATCTCGCCTACACGACGCTGGAGCTGGGCGGGAAAAGCCCGGTTGTCGTTTTCGCCGACGCAGACCTGGACAGTGCGGCAAACGCGGTCGTGGCCGGGATTTTCGCGGCGTCTGGACAAAGCTGTGTCGCCGGCTCGCGGCTGCTGGTCGAGCGTTCGATAAAGGCCGAGTTCCTCGACAGGCTGAAGCACAAGGCCGAGGCCATCAAAATCGGTGATCCGCAGGATCCGGCCACCGAAATGGGACCACTGGCAACACTACGTCAGCGGGAATGGATCGAGAGGATCGTTGCCGAGAGCCTCGCCAGTGGTGGGACGTTGATCACCGGCGGAAAACGGCCCGACGAGCATCCGCGCGGCTTCTACTACGCACCGACCATGATCGACACCGAGGATACAGCGCTGCCCTGCGTGCGGGAGGAATTGTTCGGTCCGGTGCTCAGCGTTCTCACCTTCGACACGGAAGCCGAAGCCCTGGCGCTTGCCAACGATACGCCGTTCGGCCTGGCCTCGGGCGTGTTCACCACCAATCTCGCCAAGGCGCACCGCATGGCGCGCGACATCCATGCCGGTGTCGTCTGGGTCAACACATACCGCGCCGTTTCGCCGCTCGTGCCGTTCGGCGGATACGGTCAGTCAGGGCTCGGCCGTGAGGGCGGGCTCGACGCCATCCGCGATTACACGCGCTCGAAATCCGTCTGGATACGGATATCCGACGAGCCGATCCCGGATCCGTTCGTCATGCGATGAGGGCAGCGCCGCGATCGCGCAATTTCATAACAACAAGAAACCAAAAACAACCAACAGAGGAGAATGACATGAAACTGATTTTGACCGGCATTTTGGCCGGACTCTTGGCAACCACCGCCGCACGGGCCGATGAAATGGTGTTCACCAGCTGGGGCGGAACCACCCAGGAGGCGCAGACCAAATCCTGGGCTGCTCCGTTCGAAGCCAATTCCGGCATCAAGGTCCTGCAGGACGGCCCGACGGACTACGGCAAGCTGAAGGCCATGGTGGAAGGCGGCAGCGTCGCCTGGGATGTCGTCGATGTCGAAATGGATTTCGCCATCGAGGCGGCTAAGGATGGCCTGCTGGAGCCGATCGATTTCAATGTCGTGCCGAAAGCCGATCTCGATCCTCGCTTCACCACCGAGCATGCGGTCGGCAGCTTCTACTATTCCTTCGTTCTTGCCTGGAACAAAGGGGCGGTGTCGGGCGAGCCAACCAGCTGGGCCGACATGTTCGACCTGACGAAATTTCCCGGCAAGCGCACGTTCTATAAATGGTCGGCGCCAGGCGTCATCGAGATCGCATTGCTGGCCGACGGCGTGCCGGCAGACAAGCTCTATCCGCTCGACCTCGACCGGGCGTTCAAGAAACTCGATACGATCAAGTCGGAAATCGTCTGGTGGGACAGCGGCGCGCAGTCGCAACAGCTGATCGCCTCCGGTGAGGCAGCCTTCGGGCAACTCTGGAACGGGCGTGTCTTCGCCCTCCAGCAGGACGGCGCCGATGTAGGGGCATCCTGGAAACAGAACATGACTGCCGCCGACGTGCTCGTCATCCCCAAGGGCTCGAAGAACAAGGCTAGCGCGATGAAATTCCTGGCCACAGCGACAAGCGCGAAAAGCCAGGCAATGTTTGCTGAAGCAAGCGGCTACGCGCCGATCAACACGGCAGCCAAGGCCGAAATGCCGGCCGACGTCGTCAAGTCGTTGCCGGACGCCTATGTCGACGGGCAGATCAACCTCGACATGAACTACTGGGCTGAAAACCGCGACGCGATCGCGGAGCGTTGGTACGCCTGGCAGGCCAAATAGCCGCCGCCCTCACCCATGAACCGGCGGGGCGCCGCTAGGCGTCCCGCCTGAGCTGCCGGGATCATCGCCATGTCGGGCAATTTGCTTCATCGACAGCCAATCCTCCGAAGGCCAGACGGCGTCGGCGGCGCCTTGCCGGCGCTGACCCTCATCACCCTGTTCTTCGTGGTGCCGGTCGTCGCGTTGCTGTTGCGCAGCGTGACCGAGCCCGTACCGGGCCTGCAGAACTACGCCATCCTGTTTGGCGACGGCACTTATGCGCGGGTCTTCTTCAACACCTTTCTGGTCGCCACCGTCGTCACCGCCGTCACCGTGATCGTGGCGTTTCCGGTCGCCTGGATGCTGGCGATCATGCCGCCTGCCCTCGGCTCGATCGTCTTCGGCATCATCATCCTGTCGATGTGGACCAATCTGCTCACCCGCACCTATGCCTGGATGGTGCTGCTTCAACGCACCGGCGTCATCAACCGGACGCTGATGGATATTGGCCTGATCAGCGAGCCGCTGCCGCTGATCAACAACCTGACCGGCGTCACCATCGGCATGGTCTACATCATGCTGCCCTTCATGATACTGCCACTGGTCGGAACCCTGCGCGCCATTGATCCGATGACGCTGCGCGCCGCCGCCCTGTGCGGTGCGAGCCCCTTCAACGCCTTCCGCCGCATCCTGCTGCCATTGTCGCTTCCCGGAATCGCTGCAGGCGGCCTGATGGTTTTCGTCATGTCGCTCGGCTATTTCGTGACGCCGACGCTGCTCGGCGGCACCTCCAACATGATGCTCGCCGCAATGATCGCCCAGATGATCCAGTCCTTGCTCAACTGGGGGCTCGGAAGCGCGGCGGCTTTCATCCTGCTTTTGGTGACCATGGCCCTCTACGCGCTGCAACTGCGCCTCGTCGGCGCCAAGCGCATGACAGGAGGCATCTGAGATGCTGCTCGACTACGACCGGCTGGGCTGGCTGCGCGCAGCACTTCTGGGTTTCACCGGCCTGGTTGCCGCGTTTCTGCTGCTGCCGGTGGTCTTCATCGTGCTTTTGTCGTTCGGATCGTCGCGGTGGCTGGCTTTTCCGCCGCCCGGCTGGACGCTGAAATGGTATGCGGAGCTGTTCGCCGATCCGGCTTGGCTCGAAGCAGCGCTGACCAGCGCGCGCATTGCCACCATGGTCGCGATTCTTGCCGTCGTCATCGGGCTCCTGGCTTCTTTCGCCCTGGTCAGGGGACAGTTTCGCGGGCGCAACACGCTTCGCGGCCTGCTGCTGACGCCAATGGTGCTGCCGGTCGTGGTCTTCGCCATCGCCATCTATGCATTCTTCCTGCGGATCGGGCTCGGCGGCACCACGGCAGGCTTCGTCATCGCACACACAGTCCTGGCACTCCCCTTCGCCATCATTCCCATCACCGCGGCACTCGAAGGTTTTGACAAATCCATCGAGGATGCGGCGATCGTCTGCGGCGCAAGCCCATTCGAGGCAAAACTCCGGGTCACCTTGCCGGCGATCAAGATCGGGATTTTTTCGGCGGCGATCTTTGCCTTCCTCGCCTCGTGGGACGAGGTGGTGGTCGCGATCTTCATGGCCAGCCCCACCTTGCAGACCTTGCCGGTCAAGATCTGGGGCAGCCTGCGCCAGGATCTCAGCCCGGTCATCGCCGCCGCCTCCAGCCTTCTGGTACTTCTGACCTTGAGCCTGATGATCGTAACCGCACTCATTCGGCGGAAACTGTCGAAATGACCGAACCGTTTCTCTCCATTCGCTACCTGCGCAAGACATTCGGCAGCTTCGTCGCGGTGCACGATGTCACGATCGATATACCTAAGGGCGAATTCCTGACCTTCCTCGGCCCTTCCGGCTCCGGCAAATCGACGACGCTCTACGCGGTCGCCGGCTTTCAGCAGCCGACATCCGGCGAGGTTCTTCTCGAAGGCAGGTCGCTGCTGTCGGTGCCGTCGCACAAGCGCAATATCGGCATGGTGTTCCAGCGCTACACGCTGTTCCAGCATCTCACCGTCGCCGAGAACGTTGCCTTTCCGTTGCGCGTGCGCCGCCGGCCGGACGCCGAGGTGAACCGAAAAGTCGCCGAGATGCTGTCGCTGGTCCGGCTCGAGAGTTTCGGCGGCCGATATCCTGGCGCGCTTTCCGGCGGACAGCAGCAGCGCGTGGCGCTTGCCCGGGCGCTGGCCTACGATCCGCCGATCCTTCTGATGGACGAGCCGCTTTCGGCGCTCGACAAAAAGCTGCGCGAGGAAATCCAGGCCGAGATACGGCGCATCCATCGCGAAACCGGCGTAACGATCCTTTACGTCACCCACGATCAGGACGAGGCGCTGCATCTTTCGGATCGCATCGCCCTGTTTCGGGACGGGCGCATCGAGCAGATCGGCACCGGTGAGGACCTCTATCTGAGACCTGCGAGCGAATTCGTGGCCAGCTTCATCGGAAATTCCAATTTCCTGCCGGCTGAGCATCTTGAAACCGTCAACGGCTCCGCCACGATCCGCCTGGCCGATGGCTCGGTCGTCTCCGGCGTCAGGATCGATCAGGACTTCAGCCATGGCCAGAAGACCCGGCTGATGGTGCGGCCGGAAGCGTTTCGGCTGAGGCCCGGCCCGGCCACTGCCGGGCTTGCGGTCGAATTCATCGACACCGCCTTCTTCGGCGAGCGGCGGCGAGTCATCGCGCGCACGGCCGCCGGCCAGGAGATCGACGTCAGGCCGACATCCGACATGGCGCAAGCACATGAAGGCATCGCCTCGAGCAGACAGATTTTTTTCGATCCCGCCGCCGCATTTCTGTTTCCCGCCTGACGGGCGCGCTGGCGGTCTGGAACGAGATCTCAGGCAGCCGGCGGCTCGATGGTGACGCCGTATTTGGCGGCGATGGCCATGAGCTTTGCCATTTCCGGCATGTCGGCGGCGGTCGCGACGTCCAATTCGCCAAACATCTGATCAAGGCCGCAACTCGGCGCGCAAAGGACGAGCACGCGAGCCGGCTTGTCGCCGACATTGCGGATGGCATGGCGCCGGCCGCGCGGGCCGAAGAAACAGCAGCCGGGCGCAACGCGGTGAGGTGCCGGTTCGCCCTCGAATTCGATGACGAGTTCGCCACTCAGCACGTAGAAGGCTTCATCCTCACGGGCATGGGTGTGCGGTGGCGTTCCCGCGCCCGGCGGAACCACGGACTCCCAGAGCGAGAAGGACCCCGCAGTCTCAGCGCCGGTGGCTTTGTAGATATGGGTGATGCCCAGAACGTTGAGCGTCGATCCGGTCGCCGGTTCGCGAACGAACGGTTCGGCTGCTGTGACTTTGGCATCCATCGTCGATCTCCTTTGTGGCTCAGGTGGCTCACCAAGAGACATAGGTCCGTTCTCGCCCGTCGATTAGCCGGAATTGTATGGACATGCTGTCCGGATTTCAGGACAATCCGACGATGGATCCGCTCGATGGAATCGCTGCGTTCGCTCGCGTCGTTGATAGCGGCAGCTTCTCAGCGGCGGCACGGCACCTCAAAATCTCCAAATCTGCTGTTAGCGCCCATGTGCAGCGGCTCGAGGAGCGCCTGGGCGTTCGCCTGCTCAACCGCACCACGCGTCGACTCTCGATGACCGAAGCGGGCGCAGCCTATTACCGCCACTGTGCGCGGATTCTCGCCGAAGCCGAAGCTGCCGAACAGGCGGCGAGCGCGCTGCAGCGCGAGCCGCGCGGCACCCTTCGCATTTCGGCGCCCGACAGCTTCGGCTGGATGCATGTGGCGCCGGCCGTCCCCGAGTTCCTGACGCGCTATCCGGAACTTTCCGTCGATATTGCTTTGAGCCCGGCGCATGTGAGTCTGGTCGATGAAGGGCTCGATCTGGCGATCCGCATCGGCGTGATCGAGGATTCGCCGCTTGTCGTGCGTAAGCTCGCGCCGTCCCGGCTCGTCGCCTGTGCTGCGCCCGCTTATCTCACGGAGCGTGGAGCGCCGCGCGAGCCGGGCGACCTTGCCAAGCACAACTGCCTCTGCACCAGCCTCCTGCCTTGGGGCGATGAATGGCGCCTTGCCGGCAAAATTGGCGAGGTAAGGGTGGCCGTGGGGGGCAGCTTTCGCAGCAATAATGCGGAGATGCTGCGCGTTGCGGCGCTCGGTGGCATCGGCATCGCCCTACTGCCCACTTGGGCGGTAGCGGAGCCGCTGCGTACTGGCGCGCTGCGACGCGTGCTTGACGCCTGGGAGCCTCCAGCCAGCACGATTTATGCCGTCTATCCCAGCAACAGGCTCATGTCGATGAAGGTCCGCGCCTTCGTCGACCACCTTGCGCGATGCATTGGGCGCATGCCGTATTAGGATGAAGGCCTTTGAGAAGAGCGCCCGTTTTGGATCGTTTTGAGCTACGGCACCCATTGATCCAGCCTCGCAACTTTCTCTCAGAACGCAGTCAGGAACAGTCTCCATGCCGGTCAGAAAACTTGCGATCTTGACTTCAAAAGGGACTTGGGCGGGTTGAAATTTCCTCGGTTTTGCCCACTTTCGCTATCAATTGGCCGAGTGGTGCGATTTCCGGCGAAAACAGCGCGATCGAATTGACGAGAAAAATACCGTCAGCGGTGCTGGTCGAAGAGCGTGGCGGCCTGAAGAGCAATTTGGGATCTTGCGTACCGAGGCTGCCTTGGGCGCGCAGCGCTTAGTGGCAGAGACCGCCGGCGCTGCGCCGGTTCTCACTCGCGATACCTGGGAGCATCTGATGCCGACCCGCCCCTATGCCATTCTTGAAGCGCCGTCCGCGCTGGGTCTGGCGACCGACGGCGTGGAGGACTTGCCCAGTCGGCTGCTGGAACTGGGCCTCGCCGACCGAATCCATGCGCGCCATGCCGGGCGGCTGGCCGTCCCGCCGAAAGACCCGAAGCCCGACCCTGCCACCCTGACGCTCAACGCCAACGCGATCGCGGCGTGGTCGCCCAAGCTCGCCAACGCGGTGGAGGAGGTGCTGGACGCAGGCGAATTCCCGGTGGTGCTGGGCGGCGACTGTACGATCGTGCTGGGCCCGATGCTCGCGCTGCGCCGGCGCGGCCGCTACGGCCTGTTCTTCATCGACGGCCACGCCGATTTCTTCCAGCCCGAGGCCGAGCCCAACGGCGAAGGCGCGTCCATGGACCTGGCCTTCGTCACCGGCTACGGGCCGGCGCTGCTGACCGACCTGGAGGGCCGCCGTCCGTTGGTGCGCTCCGAGGACGCTGTCGCCTTCGCTTTTCGCGATCACGAAGACCAGGCCGAATTCGGCAGCCAGCCCTTACCGGCGGAGCTCATGGCCTACGATCTCCATGCCGTCCGCCTCCTGGGCGTCGAAGCCGCTGCCCGGGCGGCCGTTGGCCACCTGACGCGGCCTGAGCTCGACGGCTTCTTCATCCATTTAGACGCCGATTGTCTCGACGATGCGATCATGCCGGCGGTCGATTTCCGCGTACCGGGCGGGCTGTCGTGGGACGAGCTATCGGCAGCGCTCCGGATCATCCTGGCAAGCGGCAAGGCGGTCGGGCTCGAGGTCGCCATCTACAATCCGCGCCTCGACGTCGACGGCAGCGCCGGCCGTGGCCTTGTTGATGTCCTGGCCGTAGCTCTCGGCACTTCCGCGCCCGCTTAAGGGGGCCGGGCTGCCCCGATGAGCTGCCAACTCATCAGTCGCCGCAGAGGTCGGACTCCCTGCCGTATTGTCCATCACGATGGACGGGTAAGGAGCCCCCGCAAGACCGTCTCCGTGATCGTCTTCGCAGCCAAATTGTAGTCAGCCACCTTTAGCTGGCTGACATGTAGCGCATCGCAGGCGAGAGCCTCGAACTCGGCATAGAACTGCGTCGCGGACCACAACAGAATGAACAGATGGCGCGCGTCGACTTTCTCTATCTTTCCGGCCATGGCCCAAATATCGATCACCCGGGCCTTCTCGGACGTGACGGTTCGCATATGATCGCGAGCCTCGGTCGAGAGATGTACAGCTCCCTGCAGTATCTCGTTTGCGAAAAGGCGCGTCTCTGCGGCATTCTCCCGGGCATGGTCCAGCTTCGCTCGAATGTAAGCCTCGATTGCCTCGCCGGGCTCACGATCGGCCGATATATGCCGAAACGCGTCGTCCCAACTATGGATGAGGCGATCGATGGCGGCATTGTAGATCTCCTCTTTCGACGAGAAGTAATAGTAGACATTGCCCTTCGGCAGCCCTGAGGCCTTCGCGATCTCAACGATGCGGGCACCATCAAGGCCCTTCCGCGAGAAGATCTCGACAGCCGCTGTCAGGATCTTGAGCACGTTCCTCGCTCTGATCGGCTCATCCGACGCGGCTTGCGACGGGTGCCCTTTTTCAGCGGAAGCACGGGGCGCGTTCAGTTCTTCTGCCATTGGTTATTCCGTTATTTTCATTGATTTTTTGCGCCTGGATGATCACCCGGGTCAACAGTTCGTTTTTGCTCAGAGACCTTTCAACCGGATTTTATGAGGCCTCGAGAATCGAAGCACCACTAAAAAAGAAGTTGACAATCTGGTCAAGTTTTTTCATGAAAAGCTGACAAAACGGTCAGGTTCCTGGAGGAGCTGCCGCAGTCGACCACCTTGGAGAGGGTGCGAATGGCAATGTTGCTAAAGACCGCCATGGAGGAATTCCTTTCAGATTGGTCCGCCGATCTGAACGGACCCTGGCGTGCACTGATCAGGCATGCGGGGCCGGATATTGACGGGATCGCGGCCGAACTTGAGCTCGAGGTCTGGGAACCGATCTTTCCCGTCCGTCGCGGCAAGCACTTTCCGGGAATGCCTGCGGGCGCGCATTGCCTGAGAGCTTTCGACGGAATCGCCCCCGATGAGGTTCACTGTGTCGTTCTGGGCCAGGACCCCTACCCCGAACCCGGGTTTGCCACCGGACGGGCATTTGAAGCTGGAAACCTGGCGGGATGGCACGAGCTCGACAAGATGTTTTCAAAGAGCATCCGTGCCTACATGCAGATGATCCTGGCAGCGCGCACCGGTGACCTGTCCTATACCCGCAGCTTCGACGATTGGCCGAAGACACTTGCAGCCATGGAGAGCGGTGCAGCCGACATCGAGCAGCCGTCCGATATCGCGGACCGCTGGGTCTCGAAAGGCGTTCTCCTACTGAATGCCTCGCTGACGCTCACTCGCTTCAAGGTGGATGTGGATCCGCATCAGTCCAAGGGCCATCTCCGGCTCTGGCGTCCGCTGATCGTGGAAACCTTGCGCGCCCTTGCCTCGCGGGAAAAGCCGCTGGTATTCCTCGGGTTCGGCGACGCCGCCGCGGAAGCACTGGCAGAAGCGGGAATCGACGAGAACGCGGGCGGGCATCTTCGCTGCGTTCTGCGCGATCATCCCGCCCGCGCCGAAGCCGTCCTTTCCAGACCCAATCCATTCATTCTTTGCAACCGCTACCTGGAGGAGATGGGCTCTCGTCCCATCGCGTGGTGACCATGGCGGCAACGAAGACATTCGATTTCATCATCATCGGCGCCGGTTCGGCAGGCTGCGTTCTGGCAAACCGCCTGTCCGCCGATCCCGCCAACAAGGTGCTTCTGCTCGAGGCCGGCGGCAGGGATCTCAACCCGCTGTTCCGGCTGCCCATGCTGATGGGCAAGCTTTTCCATTCGGGCATCTACAACTGGCACTATCACACAGAGCCCGAGCCGCATCTGAACGGACGGTCGCTCTACTGGCCTCGTGGCAAGGTGCTCGGCGGCACATCCACCATCAACGGCATGATCTATGTTCGCGGAAACCGGCACGACTACGATCGCTGGGCGCAGATGGGCGCCACAGGATGGTCCTACGATGAGGTGTTGCCAGCGTTCCTCCGCTCGGAGACCCATGTGCAGCGCAATGGCGCCTATCACAACGCCGAAGGCGAACTGACCGTCTGCCGGGCGCGCGGCTGGAACAGCCTGCTCGATGTCTTTCACGAGGCAGGCGGACAGGCGGGATATCCTCACAACGATGATTTCAACGGCGAAGAGCAGGAAGGCTTCGGCCGTTATGACTTCACCATCGCGAAGGGCAAACGCTGCTCGGCAGCCTATGCGTTCCTGCGGCCGGCAAAGAAACGCCCGAATCTGACGATCATCACCCGCGCCCATACGAGGCGCATCCTCATCGAGAACGGCCAGGCTGTCGGCGTCGAGTTCAGCCGAAAAGGCAACATTTCGAGAGCCTATGCAGACCGCCAGGTGATCCTGTCGGCCGGCGTCGTCAACTCGCCGCAGATCCTCATGCTTTCGGGGATCGGCGCTGCCGACGAGCTCGCGCAGCATGACATCCCTGTCGTCCAGGATCTTCCTGGTGTCGGCAAGAACCTTCAGGATCATGTCGATTGCGTCATGGCCTATGAATGCCGGGAGCCGGTCACGCTCTATTCGGACCTACGCGCCGACAAGCTCACCTGGTCGGTGATCCAGGGCATGCTGTTCGGTGAAGGCATCGCCACGACTTTCCCCTACGAAGCCGGGGCCTTCGTCAAGTCGCGCACCGATCTGGCCGCGCCTGACATCCAGCTTCACTTCATGCCGGCGCTCGAAAAGACGGCGAACCTGCATTTTCCAAACCCGTTCAAGAAAGAGCGGGTGGAGGCCAACCATGGCTTCTCGTTGCGCGTCGGCCCGGTCAATCCCGAGAGCCGCGGCGAGATCAGGCTGCGCTCGGCCGATCCGATGGACCGGCCGCGCATCAACGCGAACTACCTGCAAACCGAGTTTGACATTCGCACGATGATCAACGCGATCCGCATGACGCGCGACATCATCAAGCAGAAGGCTTTCGAAAAATATCGCGGCAAGGAGCTCGCCCCGGGTCCGGCCGTCGAAAGCGATGCCGAAATGGTCAAGTGGCTGCGTACCAATGCCATGACGACCTTCCATCCGGTCGGCACCTGCAAGATGGGCAACGACCCGATGGCCGTGGTCGACGCCCGACTGAAAGTTCACGGCATCGAGGGCCTGCGCGTAGCGGACGCCTCGATCATGCCAATCATTTCCAGCGGCAACACGAACGCGCCGTCGATCATGATCGGGGAGCGAGCCGCCGAATTCATTCTCGACGAGGCATCCAGATGATCGTGGAACATCGCACGTACACCTTTCGGCCGGGAACAGTCGATGGCTGGCTGAAGAAATACGAGACCGAGGGTCTGCCGATCCAGAAGCGGCATCTCAACACCTTTCTCGGACTCTATGTCAGCGAGATCGGCCGCCTGCACACGACGGTCCTGATGTGGCGTTATGACAGCCTCGCCGACCGCGAGACGCGGCGGGCAGCCATGTATGCCGACCCGGAATGGCAGGCGTTCATCTCCGGCGTCTGGTCTCTCGGCGCCATTCAGAGCCAGGACGTGATGATCATGAATCCGGCGCCGTTTTCTCCCGGCGCCTGAGGAAGAGGATGCAAACCTTGCATCCCGATGACGACCGGGCGGCGAAAGAAGCCACCCCAATAAGAAGTTGCAGATATCGAACCTCTAGAGCAAGGAAAAGGGAACATGACCAACAAGACTTCAAATGAAATGAATGTGCTGCACCGGCCGGTCGGCCGCCGCAGCCTCCTCAAGGCCTCGGCAGGATTGGCTGCCTTCACAATGGCGGGCGGCCTGCTGACAGCTGCCGCGCACGCTTCGGGCGGCCTCGTGGCGCTGGTTCACACGCAGGCGGCAGGCGATGCCGGTCCGGTGGACTCGATGATTGCCAAGCTCAAGCAGCTCTCCGAGGAGCAAGGCTTCCAGTATCGCGCGGTATACGCTCAGGACCCGGCGACCTACGAGACCATTTTCCGTACGCTGGGCGATGCTGGTGCGGCAGTGATCGTCTCGACCTTCAACGAGGTCGCGGAACCCTTCAAGGCGCTCGCTCCCTCCTATCCCAATACCAAGTGGATCCAGCTGTTTGCAGATCCCTTCGAGCCGGCGATCCCGAATGTCGTCACCGTTTCCTATGATTACTATCTGGGGTGCTATCTCTCCGGCATTTTCGCCGCGCGTGTGAGCAAAGCAGGAAAGCTCGGCTTCATCGGTGGTGTTTCCATTCCGCCGATCAATGCCGACTACAATGCGTTCAAGGCAGGCGCCCAGTCCGTGCGTCCAGACGTATCCGTCGCCATTGCATTCGCGGGCTCTTTCCAGGACCCGGCCAAGGGCCAGGAAATCGCCACGCAGATGTACTCGAGCGGTATCGACTTCATCCAGACCGACGCCGCGGCAACCGACTTCGGCATCATCGCCGCCGCAAACGAGGCGGAAGGCCGCCTGGTGAGCGTGCTCGACCCGGCCCAGTTCCCGCAGGGGCCAAAGTCCGTGATCTCGATCGTCGGCCTCGACTTCGGCACCTCGCTTTACAACGAGGTCACGAAGGCACTCGGCAGCGATTTTTCCGGTGGCACACATGAGCATACCGGCCTTGGAACAGGCGTCATCGACTTCATTCCGTCGCCCCTCTTCACGCAGCAGGGACCGGCTGACATCATCGCCAAAGGCAAGGAGGCAGGGGCAGAAATAGCGGCGGCGCGCGCAGCGATCCTCGATGGGTCGCTGAAGGTGCCGTTCAATACGAGCCTCTGACCTTCGACTGGATCATGCTGCGGTGACCGAGGACAGATCCCCCATATTTGAATGCCGCAATGTGACCGTGCGCTACGGTCACATTGTCGCGCTCTCCGATGTCGGAGCAGTCTTCGAACGGGGCATGATCCACGCCGTGGTCGGCCAAAACGGCGCGGGCAAGACGACTTTTGCCCGAGTCCTGGCCGGTCTCGTGCGCCCTGCATCGGGCGAGCTCAAAATCGACGGCCGCCCGCTTGCGGGTGGAAACGTGAGGGATGCCCGGCGTTCGGGCGTCGAACTCGTCCACCAGAGTTTTGCCCTTCCCCCCTCTTTCACGGTTGCCGAAGCCATGCAGTTCGGCGCGGAAGGTGGAGGGCTATTCACAAAGGCAGCCCTCGAAAAGCGGTGGCAGCATCATCTCGATGCGCTCCATGTGAAGGTGAAGGCCAAGCAGCGTATCCGCGACCTGCCGGTGGAAACCCAGCAGAGTGTTGAAATCGCCAGAGCCCTCGTCTCGGATGCGAAGCTCCTCATCCTGGATGAGCCGACCGCGGTCCTGTCTCCCGAAGGCGCTGAGAAGCTTTTCGATCGGGTCCGACGTCTCAAGGAGCGCGGCGTCACGGTCATCCTCATCCTGCACAAGATACGGGAGGTTCTGGCGATTGCGGATACGGTGACGGTTCTGCGCGGCGGAAAGCTCGTCGACGGACCGCTGTCCTGCGACGGGATTGATGCGGATCGGCTGGCCGAGCTTATCATCGGGCCAGCCGCCGCCCGCAACCTCAGCTCGGACGACAAGGCGGCTTTGACAGGCGCAGCAGTGATCACCCATGCCGAACAGCATGTTGCGGACACCGATGCTGCCGCCCCGGTCCTCAAGATGCGCGCCGTTTCCACGCGGCGCGATCCCGAAGGCCCGGCGCTCGACGAGATCAGCCTCGAGGTTCGCCCCGGGGAAATCGTCGGCGTGGCCGGCGTCGAGGGCAACGGGCAGAGAACGCTTGTGCGCGCGATCTCGGCACTGGCTGATGTCGTCAGCGGCGATATCTCCATCGACAGGATGGACGTGACCCGCGCACCACTCGCTGCACGACGAGCGGCCGGACTGCGCGTCATTCCCTTCGAACGGAATGTCGAAGGCCTTAGCCTGACCAGCTCTCTTTGGGAAAACTGGTCGGCGCGCGGTCTCCTTCAGAGACCGCTCCTGTCCGCCATCAGCCCCTCTGCTCTGCGCAAGCAATGCGATACCGCCCTCAAGCAATGGGATGTCCGCTATTCCGATGTCGGTCAGCGGGCCGGCTCGCTATCGGGCGGGAACGCCCAGAAGGTGATCCTGTCGCGTGAGATGGACGAAAACGCCCGCCTTATTCTTGCGGCGCAGCCCACGCGAGGTCTCGATATCGGCGCAACGTCGTTCGTATGGCAATCGATGCTCGATGCGCGGGCGCGCGGTTGCGGCCTGCTGTTCATCTCTTCGGATCTCGACGAGATCTTCGATATCTCGGACCGCGTCGTTGTCATGCTGTCCGGGCGCATCGTCGCCGAGTTCCGTCCACCCTATGACATCACAGCCGTCGGCGCAGCCATGACAGGAGTGCTCGGATGATCGATCGGTTCGTCTCCGTTTTCCGCGCGCTGATCTTCATCCTGATCGCCCTTGCGCTTTGCGGGGTTATCTTTCAGGCCGCCGGCTATTCGGCGCCCCTGATGTTCCAGTCGATCGCCGATGGCGCTTTCCTCAGACCCGGCGCCCTGCAACAGGCACTTCGTTGGGGGCTTCCCCTGTTCATCACGGCTGTCGGCGTGGCCGTCTCCTTCCGGGCGGGCTACTTCAACATCGGCGCCCAGGGCCAGTTCTACATGGGAGCCATCGCGGCCGCGTTCATGGCCGAATGGCTTGACGGCGCACCGGCGCCGATCCTCATGACCGCCTGCTTCTTCGCCGGCATGTCGGGTGGTGCGTTGTGGGCTTTCTGGCCCGGGCTCCTGCGGCTGAAATCCGGCGCGGACGAGGTGATCACCACGCTTATGGGCAATTTCATTGCCGGTCTGGTGCTGCTTTATGTGACGGCCGGACCGCTCAAGGACCCATCGGGCACCGGGCAGCAGGCGTCAAGCCGCCCGCTCGACAGCGCTTACCGGATCAGCGACTCGCTCGGATTGTCTCCGACGATCATCGCCATCGCCGTTCTGGTCGGCCTGGCAATGTGGTTTCTGGTCAACAGAACCGCCTTCGGCGTGCTCTCTGGCCTTGCCGGTCGCAATCCGACGATGGTCGAGTGGCAGGGCGCGAAGACATGGCGCATCGGGCTCGCAAGTTTCCTGCTCAGCGGCGCGCTCGCCGGTCTTGCCGGCACGATAGAGTTCATGGGCCCCAACGGACGACTGACCGGCGGTTTCCTGCCGGGCCACGGCTTCACCGCAATCCTGATCGCACTCGTCGCCAACTTCTCGGTCGTCGGCACGGCTATCGTGTCGCTGTTCTTCGGTGGGCTAGCGTCCGCCGCCCTCTACCTGCCGATCATGGCCGGCCTGCCGTCGTCGGCAATCGACATCATCAACGCAGCCATTGCTCTGTTCATCACCGCGAAATCCAGCGCCGTCGACCGGATAGCAAAACTCGGAGGACGGATATGGAAGACTTCGTAATCGCCATCCTGCGGTCGGGCACTCCGCTGATCTACGTGACCCTTGCCGGCGTCATCGCCCAGCGAGCCGGCATCTGGCATCTCGGCCTCGAAGGCCTGATGATTACCGGCGCATGCGCAACGATCCTCGGCATCGTGCTTACGCAATCGATTTGGATCGCGCTTTTCGGTGCGATCACGGCGTGCGTCCTCGGCTCAATCCTGTTCTGGTTCGTGGTGGAGAAGCTCAAGGCCAACCAGATCATTGCCGGCCTCGGGCTTACAGGGCTCGGCCTCGGAGGAACCGCGCTTGCCGTGCAGTCGATTTTTGGAACGCAGGCCGCAGTGAGCGCACCCTTCGGCCTGCCGCGCATAGGACCCGCCTTCGGGGCGTTCGGGTCGCTTTCGATCCTCGTCGTCATGATGCCGGCGATCGTCTTCGCGATGTGGGTTGTCTTGCGGCGAACCCGTTTCGGCCTGCGTCTGGCGGCATCGGGCGAGCATCCCTTTGCCGCGCGCGGTGTGGGTGTCAATCCAGCGGCAATGCGCCTCGTCGCGCTGATGACCGGCGGCGTGCTTTGCGCGCTCGCCGGCGCTGAGCTTGCTGCGGGGAGCCTTCAGATCTTTGCGCAGAACATGACAGCCGGCCGCGGCTTCATGGGATTTGCCGCCGTCATATTCGGCGCGGGTCATCCAATTGGCGCGACTCTGGCAGCCGTGTTCTTCGCCGTCGTTGGTGCGCTCGGCATCAGGGCGCAGCTCGCCTTCGGCGACCGCGTCCCGCACGATCTGCTGCTCGCCTTGCCTTACATAGCCACCGTTCTCGGCATCTGGCTCAGCACGCAGCTGCGCGGCGGCACCAAGGCCGCCAGCGGCTTCGGTGAGCTGCGCGACCAATAGACACCAGGCTGGCATCGCACCGGACCGGCAGCCGGGCGCGTACAGCGCGACACGAGCAGGACATGCCCATGCCCCAGACACTGATCAAGAACGCCACCCTTTTGACGATGTGCGCCCGGAACGGAAGCAAGCCGTTCCAAGGCGACATTCTTATCGAGGACGGCCGCATCTCTGCCGTCGGACAGAACCTCGTGGCTGCGCCGGATGCCACCTTAATCGACGGCCAAAACCGGCTGGTAATGCCGGGCCTCGTCAATGCCCATGCCCATTCGGGCGAAACCTTCTTTCGCGGCCGATATGAAGGCATGCCGCTAGAGCTCTGGCTTCTCTACGCCTACCCCCTGCTGATGGGCCCTGTCGTCGACGAGCGACTTCTCTACCTGCGCAGCCTTCTCCTCGCGATGGAATCGCTGCGCAGCGGCGTCACGACGATATGCGACGACTTCTTCGATCCGCCTGCGCACGACCTCTCACGGCAGTCAGCCGTCTTCAGGGCCTATGAGGACGCGGGCATCCGCGCCAATGTGTCGAGCGCGGCCATGAACGTGCATGCGCTGGACGCCCTGCCCTACGCCCGCGAGGTGATGCCGCTCCACCTGCAGCAGAAGCTCGATTTCGGGCCGCCGATGTCGACCGACGCCTATATGGACTACTGCCGTTCCGCCTTCGCGTCGCTGCATGGCAGGGCCGGCCGGCTCAATTTCATGATCGCACCGTCAGCGCCGCAACGCTGTACCCCGGACTTGCTGCAAGCCTGCCATGCACTCGCCGTTGACATGGGCGTGCCGCTACACACGCATATCCTGGAAACCAAGACACAGGCCGTGACCGGCCATGAAGTCTACGGCAAGAGCCTGATCGGCTATATGAGCGATCTCGGCGTGCTGTCGCGCAACACGACGATCGCCCATTCCGTCTGGGTGAGCGACAAGGACATCGCGACGATGGGCGAGGCAGGGTGCTCCGTTGCCCACAATGCCATTTCCAACCAGAAGCTCGGCGCCGGCATTGCTCCCATTCGCCGCCTGATGAATGCAGGCATAACCGTTGGTCTCGGGACCGATGGCATGTCGTCGAACGACACGGCGCGCATCTTCGACGTCATGCGGGTGGCCGGGCTGATCCACAGTGTTTCCGGCCCGGATTATGACCAGTGGGTCCGTGCTGACGAAATCCTGACCATGGCGACGATCGGCGGCGCACGCAGTGCCATGCTGGAGAATGTCACCGGTTCGCTCGAAGTCGGCAAGGCCGCTGATCTGCTGATCCTCGATCTCACCACCCTCAGCTTCACCCCGCTCAACGATATCGCCAAGCATCTCGTCTATGCCGAGAACGGTTCTTCCATCGAAGCGGTGATGATAGCGGGGCAGATCGTCGTCCATGACGGCCGCCTGCAAACGATCGACGAAGCAGCCATACTGGCCGAGATCCGTGAGCTTGTCCCGGCGCACCTCGCCGCGCACGCCGAACTGGAGACACGGAACGCGGTGTTCCACTCCGCCATGGCGGAAATCCATCGGCGCGCCACGTCGAAGGACATCGGGATGAACCGCTATGCCGGAAATCAAAGCGCATGAGCCTTGCGTAGCAGGCACCATCATATCGCCGGCGACATGCCTCAAGCTCCGTCGTCATGATCGGCATGGGGGCTACAGGGCTGGCCCCAATCGGATCGGGCTGCCGTCGCTGAATCGCGATATGCGGAACCGATTGAGGTTGTGGCCAATCTCGTTACCCTGGATCAGGTCCGACACGACGCGGCCTATACCGGGTCCGATGCCGAAGCCGTGGCCGCTCATCCCGGTCGCAACGACGAGGCCTGGAATCTCGGCTACGCGGTCGACGATGGGCACCACGTCCGGCATCGCATCGATCATGCCCGCCCAGCTCGCCTTCAGCCGCACGTCCTTGACCTGAGGGAAAAGCTCCCTGAACCCGCGCTCGATCGAGCGGAGCCCGGAGGATTCGGGAGCGGGGTTCAGGATGCGCATCCGCTCGAACGGACTTTCCTGGGTCGCGTCCCACTTGCGCGGCGTCGACCAGGCATCCGGATATCCCATTGGCGCCGCCGGCAGGTATCGCGTGCCCAGGGGATTTGCCCTCAAGGCGGGAACGTATTTGATCGCATGCCGGAATGCGTCCGGGCCGACATAGAGCTGGCTGGCACCGCCCGACGCGAGCGTATAGCCGCCATCCTGCCGCCGCCGGAAGGCGATGTATTCGTCGGTGGCTGCCCCCGCATAGATCTCGGGCATCGGCTCGGTCGCGGCGACGGTCGACCTGACGCTGAGCTGCGGGATCGAGATGCCATGCGCGCGCAGGAAGAGCGACGTCCACGCGCCGCTGGCGACGAGAACATTCGAGGTAGCGATGTGGCCCCTTTCGGTCCAGACGCCGCTGATCCGACCGCCGGATCGGTCAAGCATCCGCGCCGCGCAATTCTCGATGATCGTGACGCCTTCCCGGGCGGCCAGGCGAGCGATCGCCGGCACGGCAACCCAAGGCTCGGCCCGCATGTCCGACGGGGTTATCATTCCGCCCTTGTAGCGCCGCGACATGGCGGGGATCAGATCCACGACCTCATTCGGGTCGAGGAGGCGTGTGTCGACACCGTGTGCGCCGGCGATCCGCACGAACGCAGCAAACGCGGCCATCTCCGTGTCGGTCCGCGCAAGGTATGTGATCCCGGTCTGCCTCAGACCGATATCCTCGCCGCACTCTTCGGCAAGTTGCTGCCAGAGTTGGCGCGCTTCGATCATGATCGGCAGTTCGTCAGCGTCGCGGCCTTGCTGCCGGATCCAACCCCAGTTGCGCGATGACTGCTCGGCCGCGATGCGGCCCTTCTCGACAAGCGTGACCGAGATGTTCCGTCGCGCCAGAAACAGTGCCGTCATCACGCCGATGATGCCTCCGCCAACGATCACGACATCGGATGTCTTCGGCAACAGCGCCTGAAACTGCACCGGGGTGGCTTCGCTGAACGGGAAGGTTGTCAATGGCAGCCTGTCTTTCTCTTGGTCACATCGACACCTTATCCGCACACTTCTGCCGGCGGCATCGGTCGGCAGGACATCGCAGACGATCGCATTCAGCTGTTATCCAGACAGGCCGCCAGCGTCTCCGAGAATATCCGGATACCCACCGGAATCAGTTCGTCGCGGAAGTCATATTCAGGAGGACGGACCCGTGGCCAGTCGGGGCCGGACCCGAGAAAGAGCATCGCGGCCTTTGCGCCGCTCAGCCCGAACTGCCCGATCCTCCGAACCGACCGACGGCACCTTCTGGTCGCGCCGCCCAATACCCGCACGCTCCAATCCGTTGGCGAAGATAGCCGTCGCCTCGGGCTCGTTGATGGAAGCGGCGAAGACGTCGTCATACTCGTGCGCGCAGAGGAGTCCGTGGTGATTGCGCTTGGTCTTCTTGGCGATCTGGGCCATCCAGCCCTCGATTTTTCAAACGGCTCTCAAGCCCGCAGATCGTCTTTTACCGCAGTCGCCACCGGGTGGATCTAGAGAAGCGCGATCACCCGAGTCGGCCCGCCGGTCGCGCCTCTCACCTTCGGAATCCCAAGGAAGAGACGCGCCCCGACTTCAGGAATCGCGTCTAGATTTGCAAGGCACTCGACGCCCCAGCGACCGCTTCCAAGCCATTCGTAGTGGACGGGAAATGCCCCGCCCGAATTAAGCCCCGTGTCGAGGGAGAGGGTGTCGACTCCAATGCCCTTAACATTTCGCTCGCCTATCAGGAATTGCGCAGTCTCGACGTGAAAGCCGGGGGTATGATTTCTCTTCTCGCCGTCATTGCCGGTGAACTTTGGATCGTCCAGAAGCTTGTGCCATCCGGAATTCATCACCACACAGCATCCCTCCGGAAGAGGCCCGTTTTTTGCCTCCCACGCTTTGATATCGTCGGGGGTGAGAGATGTGTCCGCATTCTCGGCCGCCCGCGAAGCAATATTGATGACTGCGACAGGCACGATCAGGTCGGAGATGGGAATCAGATCGGCCGTCAAGCCATCGGCAGAAAAATGGATGGGCGCGTCCATATGGGTGCCACTGTGTTCGACGATCGTCCAGCGGTTCAGGTTCACCTTGTCCTTTGCGAAGGTGACCAAATGCTCGACGGTGAACCATTTCTCGCCGCTAAAGGTCGGAAACCCTTCATAGAGCGCGTGCGAAAGGTCGACCGTCTCGCTGAAGCTCGTTGGAGCGGCCTGGGCTTGTGGCGTGCCAGGAAACGCCGCGGCGGCGGCGCCGAGGCCCAAAGTGAAGCCGGTTTTGAGAAGACCTCTACGTGTGGCTTTCTCACAGATTGAATGCAGGCATCCCGGAGGGCACATGTTTTTTCCTTCCCATTGGCGATCTTGACGAGACGATTGTCGTACTATCCAGTTAGTATATTCCCGCTGCGGATTTCACGCCTTGCCTGTGGCCTTACCTAACCTTCCATCAGGTGCTTCAGCGAATTGACCGCGGTGGCGTATCCTCGCGGCCCCAAACCGGCGATGACCGCCGTCGCCACCGTCGAGACGAGCGATTTGTGATAGATTTCCTCGCGTCGGTGGATGTTGGAAATGTGGAGCTCAACGATCGGTCCAGGAAACATCTTGAGTGCGTCTAGGATGGCAATCGAGGTGAACGAGAAGCCCGCCGGGTTGATGATGATGCCGTCGCCCTCGTCGATCGCCTCGTGGATCCAGCCGACGATCTCGCCCTCGAAGTTCGACTGGTGAAAGCGGACTGGAAGCCCGTCTGCTGCCTTCCGGCACATCGTCTCGATCTCGGCAAGCGTCGTCGTCCCGTAGATTTCCGGCTCGCGGCTGCCCAAGCGATTGAGGTTTGGACCGTTGAGAACGAAGATTGGCTTGGTCATGGTCCTATCCTTGATAGCCCAGCAGGCGCGGCAGCCACAGCACCAGCGATGGGAAGAAGGTGATCAGCATCAGGGCGGCAATCATGGCGTAGAGAAACGGCATTACGTCATGCACCAGGTCGCGCAGCGGCACCTCTGCGATGCGGGTCATGATGAACAGCAGCAACCCGTATGGCGGGGTGACGAGGCCGAGCATGATGTTGACGACGACCATCACGCCGAAATGCACCATGTCGACACCGAGCGCCTTCGCCGTCGGAATCAGCACCGGCACGATCACCAGCAGAATAGTCGTGCCCTCCAGCACGCAGCCCAGGATCAGCAGCAGGATGTTGACGAGGATCAGGAAACCCATCGGCGAAAGATCCCAGGACTGCAGGATCACCGACAGGGACTGCGGAATGTTCTCAACCGTGACAACGTAGTTGAACACCAGGGCGCCGGCGATGAGCATGCCGATCGAGGCCGTGGTGCGGGCGCTGTTGAGAAGCGCATGGTAGAGCTGAACCGGCGTCACGCTGCGATAGATCGCGACCGAGATGAGCAGCGCGTAGCCGGCGGCGACCGCCGCAGCCTCGGTCGGGGTCATCACGCCGCCCCTTATGCCGAC
Source organism: Mesorhizobium sp. M6A.T.Ce.TU.002.03.1.1 (assembly GCF_003997275.1). NCBI lineage: Bacteria > Pseudomonadati > Pseudomonadota > Alphaproteobacteria > Hyphomicrobiales > Phyllobacteriaceae > Mesorhizobium > Mesorhizobium sp. M6A.T.Ce.TU.002.03.1.1. The sequence goes on along the minus strand of NZ_RZTI01000007.1, from coordinate 78,652 downwards.
CAGCAGAACGACCGGCAGCATCAGCGCCGGAAACGCTCGCAAGGTGATCCCCGGAAATTCCCTGAGCGGCACCGGCTTCTCGACCGGAAAGTTCTTCCGGCGCGCATCGATGGCGACGATGATCATCTGCGACAGGGCGAGAAGAAGGCCCGGCACGATACCCGCAATGAAGAGGTAGCCGATGGATGCATCCGAGATCAGCGCATAGATGACCAGCGGAATTGACGGAGGAATGATCGGGCCGATCACGGAGGTGACGGCTGTCAGCGCAGCGGCATAGCTCGCCGGGTACTTGCCATCCTTGGTCATGAGCTGCTGCATCATCTTGCCGGTGCCCGCGGCGTCGGCAATGGCCGAGCCGGACATGCCGGCGAAGATGATCGACTGCAGCACGTTGACCTGCGCCAGGCCGCCGCGGAAACGGCCGACGACAGCGTTGCAGAATTGCAGCAGCCGGTCGGTCATTGTTCCGGCGTTCATCAACTCCGCGGCGAGAATGAACATCGGCACGGCAAGCAGAATGTAGCTCGTGTAGAGCCCGTTGAGGAGCTGCTCGGCGGACGTGCCCATGTCGAGCCCTGCTAGCCAGAGATAGAGGATCGACCCGGCGATCATCGAGTGACCGATCGGCAGGCCAAGCAGGGCCAGCGCTGTGATCGCAACGACCGACAGCGAAAAGGGACTCGCGAGGCTCATACGCCGGAACTCGCTTTCGTCGGGTCAAATTCCGCCGGCGCTTCGCCCCGGAGAGCACGCCACGCGAGCCATAGGTAGCGGGCAATCACGGCGACCACGAAGACGAGGTAGATCGAGAACAGCCAGTCGAAGCGTATCTTGAGGTAGGCGGTGCTCTCGACCTTCATGAAGGTCACATAGTCGAAGACGGCCGGAAAGGACCAGCCATAGAGCGCGACGAGAGCGATCGCGAAGGCGAGCGTCATCGCTCGCCTTATGTTCGGACCGACTGCGGCATAGAGGAGATCAAAACGGATTTCCTCTTCCTCACGAACGACGAACGCTGCGCCGAACAGCACAACCCAAATCCAGAGCACGACGGTGAGCTCGTTGCTCCAGCCGGTCGGCCAGTTGAGAAGGTAACGAAAAGCAACCTGCAGAAGAAACGCGGCGAACATGGCGCCGATTGCGATGGCGATGGCGTTCTCGGCGCGCCGGTATAGCCAGCCGCCGACCTTTCTCAATCCCGGGTTCATCATGCCTCCCTGGCGTCGTCTGGCTAAACGAGTTTGGGCCAGCCGGTCACAAGCGGACCGGCTGGCGAGTTTTGTCGCGTCAAAGCGCGTTGATCTTGTCGATCATCCCGGCCGGCCATTCCTTGGCGAGGTCAGAGGCAAGATATTGCTCCTGCACGTGCTTGCGGAATGCAGCGACGTCGGGCTCGTAGATCTTCAGGCCTTTGCCCTTGAATGTTTCAACGAGTTCCTTCTCGCGCGTCAGGTGTTTTTCTGTCGAGAAGTCGATCGCCTTGTCCGCCGCGGCCTGGATCTTTGCCTGCTTCTCGGCCCCCATCTCGTCCCACAATTTTTTCGAGATGCTGAGAAGGTCGAAACCGACAAGGTGCGAGGTGAGCACGATCTGCGACATGACCTCGTAGAACTTCATGTTCTCGACGTTGGGCAGAGGGTTGTCCTGCCCATCGATCGCTCCTGTCTGCAGGCCAGTATAGACCTCTGCGTAGGCCATCGGCGTAGGATTCGCGCCGAGCGCCTGGCCGAGGAATTGCCAGGCGTCGCCACCCGGCATGCGCAGCTTGACGCCGGCCAAGTCGGCGGGAGTCTTGATTTCCTTATCGGGCTTCAGGCCGACCTGACGCAGGCCGAAATAGGTGGGGCCGAGCACCCTCACGCCGAGTTGGTCCTCGGTCATCTTCTTCAGCTCCGCGCCGGCGTCGCTGGCAAAGAAGGCCTTGAGATGCGCGGCGTCGCGGAACAGGTAGCCGGCGGTGACGATAGACCAGGCCGGAATCTGCTTGGAGATGTCCTGCGGGGCGATGTTGCCCATTTCGAGGTTGCCGCGCTGGATGGCGACAAGCTCGGTGCCCTGCTTGAACAGGTTGCCGCCGTAGTAGCCCTCGAAAGCAAAGTCGTCCTTGATGGCGTCAGCGAACATTTTCATCATCTCAGCCCGGATGTCCTGTTCCGAGAACACGGCCGAGAAACGCAGCTTTGGTTTGTCCTGCGCGAAGGCGGGGACAGCGGTTCCGGCGGCAAATGCGCCGGCAGCGATCATAAACATGCGTCGGTTCATTTCAGCTTTCATGTCGATTTCCTCCCAGTGGTCTTCATGCGGCTATAGGCGTCATTGAGTTCATGCGGCGGCCTCGAAGTGATCTGCCATGGCGCGGCGGTCGGCCTTGCGCCCGGTGAAGAGCTCGAACGCGCGGACGGCCTGATAGATCGCCATGCCGATGCCCGGCAGCGTTCTGCAGCCGATCTTACGGGCCGCGATCAACAACTCCGTTTCCATCGGAAAATAGACTATGTCGGCGACCCATTTTTCGGCCGTCAGAAGAGCCGTGTCGAACGGTGTTCCGGGGTATTTCGCCATGCCCACCGGGGTCGTGTTGACGATGCCGTTTGCCATGCGCACCGCTGCGGCCGGGTCCGGCCACGCCTCGACGCGGCCGCCGAACAAGGCGCCCATGCGCGACGCAAGATCCGAGGCGCGATCGGGTTGGCTGTCGACGACGAACAGCCGGCCAACGCCCATCTCCATCAGCGCGTTTGCGACTGCGGCGCCCGCTCCGCCGGCGCCGAACATGGCGACACTGCCCATCGATGCGCCTGTCATCGCTTCGCGAAAACTCTCCGCGAAACCCCAGCCGTCGGTGTTGTGGCCTTCCTTGCGTCCGCCAGCGAACACGATCGTATTCACCGCGCCTATCGCGCGCGCTTCGGGCGACAGCGCATCGAGGACGGGAATAACAGCCTGTTTAAACGGATGAGTGACGTTGAGGCCCTGAAAGCCCGCAATTTGCGCCGCCGCGATCAAGTCGCCGATCGCCGCGTCCGGAAATCCGAGCCTGTCGAAATCGAGCAAAAGGTACGAATAGCCGATGCCAAGGCGCCGGGCTTCACGCTCATGCATGCCGGGAGTGCGCGAGGACTGAATGCCGCGTCCGACAAGGCCAATCACGACCTTTTCGCTGTCGCCGCTAGCAGCGCTCTTGTGCTCGTCCGCAAGACGGCAAAGGAGGTCGACAAGGCTGTCGCCCATCTCCCGAGATTCCTCCCTGTGCGGGCCGCCTTCCTAGCCCAACTGCGGCAATTCTTGGATCGCCCTTGTGTTCACGACAAACGCGCCGGTAAATAAGTCCCTCGCGATTTGCGAATGATGTACTAACTGGTTAGTTTAGTCAATTGCCGGCTGGCGCCGGGGCGGGAACTCAAACTGCATGGCCGTTATCAAGAAGGAACGAAAGACGAAGCAGGACGCGAGCACGACGCGTATCCAGGACCCTGAGGGCACGCGCCGCAACATCCTGGAGATCGCCTCCAAGGAGTTTGCCCTCAACGGCTTGTCGGGCGCGCGCATAGACGAGATTGCGGCGCGCACACGCTTCAGCAAGCGCATGATCTACTACTACTTTGGTGACAAAGAGGGCCTCTACCTGCGCGCGCTCGAGAACGCGTATCGCCAGGTACGCGAGGGCGAGGCCCAACTCGATATCGAAGGTTTGCCCCCCGTGGCGGCACTGACGCGCCTAGTGGAGTTCACGTTCGACCACCATCACCGACACGAGGAATTCATCCGCATGGTGATGATCGAGAACATCCATCACGGCCAATACCTCGAACAATCGGATGCGATCCGCGATTTGAACGTGACTGCGATCGACCATATCTCTCGCATCTATTCACGCGGTGTCGAAGAGGGGGTCTTTCGGCCGGGACTCGACGCGGTCGAACTCCATTGGCAGGTAAGCGCGCTGTGCTTCTTCAACGTTTCCAATCGCGCCACCTTTTCGATGATCTTCGGACGCGACTTCGGCGCGCCGGCACAACTCGAGCGGCTCAAACGCAACAGCGTGGAGATGCTGTTGCGTTTTGTCGCGAAGGACGAAGCTTCCGCAGAACGCTAAGCGCGCCAAAACTTGCGGTGCTGCCAGCGTTGCCTTAATTATGTACGAACTGGTTCGTTCATAACAACCAGGGAGGAGGCGCGTTTGAAGACTTCGATCGCGACGGTGTCGATCGCCGGTGACCTGGCGGAGAAATTCGCGGCAATTTCCGCCGCGGGTTTCGACGGTGTTGAAATCTTCGAGAACGATTTCCTCGCCTTTGACGGCTCACCGCGCGACGTCGGCCGAATGGCTGATGACGCAGGTTTGACCATAACGCTCTTCCAGCCGTTCAGGGACTTCGAGGGTTTGCCGGAGCCCCAGCGTAGCCGCGCTTTCGACCGTGCCGAGCGCAAGTTCGACGCCATGCAGGAACTCGGCACCGACCTGATGCTGGTATGCTCGTCGGTGTCGCCGGTCTCGCTTGGCGGGATCGACCGGGCGGCCATGGACTTTCACGAGCTTGGCGAGCGCGCCGCCAAGCGCGGCCTGCGCGTCGGCTACGAGGCATTGGCCTGGGGGCGTCACGTCAACGATCATCGCGATGCGTGGGAAATCGTGCGCAGGACTGCGCATCCGAACATCGGGCTGGTTCTCGATTCTTTCCACACGCTAGCCCGCAGGATTGAGCTCGGCTCCATCCGTTCGATACCCGCCGACAAGATCTTCATTGTCCAACTCGCCGACGCGCCGTTGATCGAAATGGACTTGCTCTATTGGAGCCGGCACTTCCGCAACATGCCAGGCGAAGGCGATCTGCCGGTGCGACAGTTCATGCAGGCGGTCGCGGCAACCGGTTATGATGGCTATCTGTCGCTCGAGATTTTCAACGACCAGTTCCGTGGCGGGTCGGCAAAGGCGATCTCCGTCGACGGACGGCGTTCGCTAGTGTGGTTGATGGATCAGGTGCGGCGTGAAGAACCGGCACTTGACGTGGCTATCCCGCCCATGCCCGACCGCATCTGGGTTGGAGGGGTCGAGTTCATCGAGTTCGCGGCCGATCGCCCGGACGCCGGACAGCTTGGATCGCTGTTGCGCATGCTCGGCTTTGTCGAGGCCGGTCGACACGTCTCGAAGGACGTCACGCTCTACCGCCAGGGCGAGATCAATATTGTCATCAATACGGAGCGGCAGGGCTTCGCCCATTCTTCCTTTGTTGTCCATGGCACATCGGCATATGCGATGGGCCTGAAGGTCGAGGACGCCGCCGCCTCGGTTGCGCGCGCCGAGGCGCTGGGCGCGGAGATCTTTCACCAGCGGGTCGGCCCTGGCGAGCTGTCGATCCCGGCGATCCGCGGCGTCGGTGGCGGGCTGATCTACTTCCTCGACGCCAAGACCGACCTGGCGAAGGTCTGGGACATAGAGTTCACGCCGGTCATGCCGACAAGTTCCGGCAATGGCGTCGGCCTCACCCGCATCGATCATGTCGGGCAGACCATGGCACAGGAGGAGATGCCGAGCTGGCTGCTGTTCTATGTCTCGATCTTCAGGACGACCAAGACCCCTATGGTCGACATCGTCGATCCGGCCGGCCTCGTGCGCAGCCAGGTGATCGAAGGTCTGGACAAGCGCTTCCGCCTCACGCTGAACGGCGCCGAGAGTCACCGCACCCTGGCTGGCCATTTCATCGCCGAAACCTTTGGTTCCGGCGTCCAGCATTTCGCACTCGCGACCGATGACATCTTTGCGACGGCGGCGAAGCTGCAGGCCAACGGCTTCGAACCGCTTCAGATATCGATGAACTACTACGACGACATAGAGGCGCGCTTCGGTTTGGATCCGGAGGTCGCCGATCGGTTGCGCTCAGCCAATATTCTTTATGACCGCGACGACAACGGCGAATTTTTTCAGCTCTATGCGCCGACATTCGGAGAGGGGTTCATTATCGAGTTTGTTGAACGGCGCGGCGCGTATGCAGGATATGGTGCGCCGAACGCACCATTCCGCATCGCCGCGCAAAAGCGGCTGATGCGGCCCAAAGGAATGCCAAAGATATGACCGGTATAAACTTTGCTCGCATCAACGACGCGACGATCCACTATCGGTATCGTCCCGCAGCTGGCAGGCCGACGGTCGTCTTCGCGAACTCGCTCGGCACGGATATGCGCATCTGGAACGAGGTCGAGCGAAGGCTCGCCAACGACTGCACGTTCGTTGCATTTGACAAGCGCGGACACGGTCTGAGCGAACTGGGTGACGCGCCGCAAACAATCGAGACCCATGCGACGGACCTTGCAGGGCTGCTCGACCATCTTGGCGCAAAACGCGCTGTGATCTGCGGGCTTTCGATCGGCGGCGTCATTGCGCAATGCCTTTACAAGACGCGGCCGGATTTGATCGAGGGGTTGATCCTTTGCGATACGGCAGCGAAAATCGGCACGGCCGAGATGTGGAACGGGCGCATCAACGCGGCGCTGTCGGAGGGCATCGCGAGCTTTGCCGACGACGTGATGCGAAAATGGTTCACACCGGATTTCCATAAGAATCGCGGCGAGGAACTGGCAGGGTATAAAACGATGCTGACGCGCCAGGATCCGGCCGGCTACGCTGCTGCCTGCGCAGCTATCCGCGACGCCGATTTGACCGCTACGACCGCCGCGATTAATGTGCCGACACTCTGCATTGTCGGCGATCAAGACGGATCGACGCCGCCTGAACTGGTGGAATCGCTGGCCCTCTCAATCCCCGCCTCACGGTTCGAGGTCATCGCCGGTGCGGGCCACATCCCATGCGTCGAGCAGCCGGGAAGGCTCGCAGGGCTGATCCGTGGCTTCCTGAACGACATGCGAAGGGAGCGCGAATGAGCAAGCCACAACACGGCGCCCGATACGTCGAAGGGATGACGACGCGCCGTTCGGTGCTGGGTGACGCCCATGTCGACCGCGCAGAGGCGGCCAAGACCGAATTTGACATTCCTTTCCAGGAACTGATCACGGAGGCTGCATGGAGCCACGTCTGGTCACGGCCGAACATCACCAAGCGCGAGCGTTCTATGATCACCATCGCGCTGCTCGCCGCGCTGAAGCAGGACGAAGAAGTCGCGATGCATATCCGCGCCAGCGTCAATACCGCGGCGACGCGCGACGACATACGCGAGGCGCTGCTGCATGTGGCAATCTATGCCGGCGTGCCGGCGGCAAATCACGCGATGAAGATCGCCAGAAAGACGTTCGACGAAATGGATGCTCAAGCCGGCAAATCATGACCAAGTCGCGCTTTCCCGCCAACCGCACGCCGGAACTCGGCGCCTTCTTTCAGCGCGACCGCAACTGGCATCCGCCGGCCTTCACGCCAGCCTACAAGACTTCGGTGCTGCGCTCGCCGCAACGGCCGCTTCTTTCCCTCGACAACACCCTGTCGGAGCTTACGGGGCCGGTCTTCGGCCACAATATTCTCGGTGAGCTGGACAATGACCTCATATACAATTTTGCCGGGCCGGGCGAAAGCGCGATCGGGCCGCGCATCCTCGTCTATGGCCGCGTACTCGATGAGCGCGGCATTGGCGTCGCCGGTGCGCTGCTGGAGATATGGCAGGCCAACGCAGGCGGACGCTACCGACACAAGAAGGAAACCTATCTCGCGCCGCTCGATCCGAACTTCGGCGGCTGCGGCCGCACCATCACCGGCGAGGATGGCTCCTATTGTTTCCGCACAGTCCAGCCGGGGCCATATCCCTGGCCCAACGGACCCAACGACTGGCGTCCAGCCCACATCCATTTCTCGATCTTCGGGCACGGCTTCGCGCAGCGCTTGATCACCCAGATGTATTTCGAGGGCGACCCGATGATCTGGAGGTGCCCGATCGTGCGGACCATCAACGACCGCCGCGCTATTGAAGGCCTCACCGCCGCGCTCGACATGGAGGCAACGATGCCGATGGATGCGCGGGCATACAAATTCGACATCGTGCTGCGCGGCCGCCGCTCGACGCTGTTCGAAAACCGCATTGAGGGCAGCTGATGGTCCAGGGTCTCAGCCGGCTGAAGGAAAGCGCCTCGCAGACTGCGGGACCTTACGTCCATATAGGGCTGACGCCCGACTTTGCCGGCATCTCGGGCATCTATGAACGCGACCTTGGCGCCGCGATGGTCAACGACAAGACCAAGGGCGAGCGCATCAGGGTCAACATCCGGGTGATCGACGGCGCCGGCTCGCCGCTGAAAGACGCGCTTGTGGAGATCTGGCAGGCGGACGCCGCCGGCATCTACAATTCGCCCTCGGATCTGCGCGGCTCCGCCGACCCGAATTTTACCGGCTGGGGCCGGCTGCCCACCGACATGACGACGGGCGAATGCATGTTCGAGACCATCAAACCCGGTCGCGTGCCCTTTTTTGACGGCCGCAAGATGGCGCCGCATTTGACGGTCTGGATCGTCGCGCGTGGCATCAACATTGGCCTTCACACCCGCATGTATTTCGGCGACGAGGAAACGGCCAACGCCGAGGATCCCGTCCTGATGCGTATTGAGCAAAGAGAGCGCGTGTCAACGCTGGTCGCGCCGCGCGATGGCGACATCTATAAGTTCGACATTCATCTTCAGGGCATGAACGAGACGGTCTTCTTCGACATATGATCGCAGCATTCGACAGTCCCCTCCTGTCCGGGCTTCTCGGCGATGAGAAGATGGCGACGCTGCTCGGCGTCGAGGCCGAACTTGCGACGATGCTGCAATTCGAGAAGGCGCTCGCCGACGCAGAAGGCGCACTCGGCATCGTCCCGGCGGCTGCAGCAAGCGCAATCGGACGCGTCCTCGACAACTTCCGGCCGGACATTTCGGCCCTGAGGGACGGAACGGCGCGCGACGGCGTCATGGTGCCGGAGCTCGTGCGGCAGATCAGGCATGCTGTGGGAGAGCCGCATTCGGAGCATGTGCATTTCGGTGCGACCAGCCAGGACGTGATCGACACGGCCATGATCCTGCGAATTCGCACCTGTATCGACCTGTTGGAAGAACGGCTTTCGGCACTGGTGGTCGCCTTTGCCGATCTCGGTCATCGGTTTGGCGATCGCCCGCTGATGGCCCGAACCCGAATGCAGGCAGCGATCCCGATTTCCGTAGCCGACCGCGTCACAAGCTGGCGCGAACCGCTCGTGCGCCACCACGAGCGGCTTCAATCGATGCGAAGATCGGTTCTCGTCATCCAGTTCGGCGGCGCCGTCGGGACACTCGAGAAGTTCGCAGACAAGGGAGCCGCCGTCCGTGCCGCGGTGGCCGAGCGGCTGAGCCTCGGCGACGCGCCGCAATGGCACAGCCAGCGCGACCGCATCGCTGAGCTGGCCAACTGGCTGTCGCTTGTGACGGGCGGCCTCGGCAAGTTCGGGCAGGACATTGCGCTGATGGCGCAGGCAGGCGACGAGCTGCAACTGGCGGGCGGCGGTTCATCGTCGGCCATGGCGCACAAGCGCAATCCCATCGATGCCGAGATGCTGGTGACGCTCGCCCGCTACAACGCCGTCCAGCTCTCCGGGACGCATCATGCGCTCGTCCACGAGCAGGAGCGCTCTGGCGCCGCCTGGACGCTGGAATGGTTGATCCTGCCGCAGATGCTCATGGCGGCTGGAGCATCGACCTGTGTCGCGGACAGGCTGCTGAGCAACATTACGGCGATCGGAGCCTAGAGCGGGATGCATTCAAATTAAACTGGACATCCCGCTCTATATATTTATTTTAGCTGCATTTCTGCGACGCCAATTGATTCCACTTGGCTGCAAAATGCTCGCGCCACGTTGCGATTGTCTTCGCCCGCCTGATTGGCGCAGCCGAAGATTACATCGTCCACGGCCTCCCAATCGACGCCACCGTTGCGCGCTAGCAACGCCTTGAGCGGAATGGCGCCGAGAACGTCGGCCCGTACCGAAGAGAGTGCCCCGCCAAAGCGGCCGATCGGCGTGCGGATATAGTCGCCAATGAAAACGTCCGTCATCCTAGAGTTCCGGGACGATCAGGTCGGCAACAGTGCCGGTCACCAGCAATTCGGCGCCAGTGACGGCCTGCAGATCATCGAGGGACAATGCGGGCAGCTTCTCGCGCAGGACGAAGCGCCCGCCCTCGATGTCGATCACCGCAAGCGAGGTATAGACGCGCGTCACGCAGCCGACGCCGGTCAGAGGCAGGGTGCAGCGCCTCAGAAGCTTCGGCTTGCCGTCTTTCGTCACGTGATCGGTAATCACCGCAACGCGCCGGGCACCATGGACGAGGTCCATCGCGCCGCCTACCGCCGGCACCCCATTTGGCCCTGTCGACCAGTTGGCGAGGTCGCCACTCTCGGCTACCTCATAGGCGCCGAGGATCGCCACATCCAGATGGCCGCCCCGCACCATGGCGAAGCTGTCCGCGTGGTGGAAGAACGCGGCGCCAGGCTTCAGCGTCACCGCCTTCTTGCCGGCATTGATTAGATCCCAGTCCTCTTCGCCTTTCGGCGGAGGCTCGCCGAAGCTCAGGATGCCGTTTTCGGTGTGAAAGATCGCCTCCCGACCGGGCGGCTGATACTGCGCCACCTTCTCGGGAAAGCCGATGCCGAGATTGACATAGGCGCCGTCCTGAATGTCCTGCGCGGCGCGCCAGGCGATCTGGTTGTTGGTCAGCTTCACAATCATCTCAGGCAATTTCCGGATAGACGGCGTTCGCGCGGTTCAGATCTTCTTCCTGCCGCGGATGGGCGACCGCGACCACCTTCTGGACGAAGATGCCGGGGGTGATGACGATTTCGGGGTCGATCCCTCCCTCCGGCACGATCCGCGTCGCCTGCACGACGGTCTCCGCCGCCGCCATGCACATCAGCGGATTGAAGTTCCTCGCGGCCGCCCGATAGGTGAGATTGCCATGGGCGTCTGCAATCTCCGCCTTCACGAGCGCTACATCGCACTTCAGCCAGCGTTCCTGCACATAGCACCGTCCGTCGAATTCAGCGACCGGCTTGCCCTTCGCGAGATCCGTTCCGTAGGACGTCGGCGTATAGAAGGCCGGGATTCCTGCCCCACCCGCGCGGATGCGCTCGGCAAGCGTGCCCTGCGGCACCAGCTCCAGCTCGATCTTCCCGGACAGATAGAGATCGGTGAACACCACCGGATCAGCAGAGCGCGGGAAGGAGCAGATCAGCTTCTTCACCATCCCGGCCCCGATCAGCGCGGCGAGGCCGACATGGCCGTTGCCCGCATTGTTGTTGATGATCGTCAGGTCCTTCGGGTGCCCCGTGGCGCGGAAACGGTCGATGAGCGCGTGGATCAACTCGATGGGCGACCCCGCCCCCCCAAAGCCTCCGATCATCACGGTCATGCCGTCTCCGATCCCCGCCACCGCCGTGGCGGGGTCTGCGACTGTCTTGTCCATCCGAGTTCCTCTCAGTTCCGTGGCACAAAACGCCTGCGGCAAAGCGAGGGATAGGCCCGGCCCGAGCTTCCGTCCATTCAGCTTGTGCGATATGATGCATTTGTTCGCATATCGCTCAAGATTGAGGTAAGAAGCAGCATGACCGTCACCGAACGCGACCTGATGGGCGGCCTCGCCAAGGGCCTGGCTGTGATCGAGACGTTCAGCCCCAACCACCCGCGCCAGTCGATCTCCAAGGTCGCGGCGGCCACCGGGCTAGATCGGGCGACGACACGGCGGTGCCTGCTGACGCTCGCACATCTCGGCTATGCCGATTATGACGGGAAGTTCTTCACGCTGACCCCGCGCGTGCTGCGGCTGGGCACGGCTTGCCTCGCCACCATGCCGCTGCCGCAACTCGTGCAGCCGCTGCTCGACCAGTTGTCCGACGAGATCGGGGAAAGCTCCTCGGTCTCGATCCTCGATGGCGCCGAGATCGTCTATGTCGCCCGCGCGGCGCAGCGAAAGGTGATGTCGATCACGTTGATGCCCGGCTCGCGCCTGCCGGCCTATTGCACCTCGATGGGCCGTGTGCTGCTCGCCGCCCTGCCCGAGGCCCAGGCGCGGGAGCGGCTCGGTTCCGTCCCCCTGCCCCGCCGCACCCCGCATACGCTTACGGAGCCCGAGGCGGTCATGGCCGAGCTGGCTCGCGTTCGGGCAGAAGGCTATGCCGTCATCGACCAAGAGGTCGAGATCGGCCTCCGCTCCATCGCGGTTCCCCTGGTGACGGCACGCCGTGTCATCGTCGCTGCCGTCAATCTCGGGTTGCCGGCCCGCAGCGAGCCGATCGAAGAGCTCGCAGCGCGCTATCTCCCGGCGCTTCAGACCGTCAGCTCGAGAATGCAGGAAATCCTACGCTGAACATGGTCGCGCAATGGTTCAGCCCGGACGACCGCGCCGGCGGGCGCGGAACCAACTCGCGACGCCTGTAGCGTGGCTCGCCAGTGGGAAGCCGCTCCCAGAAGGACGCGATCGTCGCGGACTATTTCACGACCATCCGCTGTCCAACCAGCGAGCCTGAGGTAGAGCGTCTGTCTGACGGGCCGGCGGTTAGCCGCCGCCGCCCATGGTCACGGACATGAAGGCCCGGAAGGCCGCCGCCGCCGGGTCGATTGGTCTGTCACGCGACCAGGCCAGGCCGACATCCATAGTGGGGATCGGCTCGACAAGCCCGCGCACTTCGATGCGCTGCCCCTCCAAGGACCAGGGGCGGTAAACCATGTCGGACAGGACAGTGACCCCCATGCCGGCAGCCACGAGCGACCGCACGGCCTCGACCGAACTGGTGGTAAGGACGGCGCGGAGCGAAAGGCCCGCGGCATCCCAGTAACGGGCGGCCGTCGTGCGTGCCTCGTCCACCGTCAGCATGACATAATCTTCCGCCGCTACATCGGCGAGGCTGATTTCCTGCCGCGCGAGCAGATGATGATCAGCCGAAAGCCAGAGCCGGCGGTTCGACCGCATCAAGACCTCCTGCGCCAATTCCTCGGTGTGCTCCAGGTTGGACACCAGCATCACGGCCATGTCGATGTCCCCGCACATCAAGCCGCTTTCGAGAGCGTCTCGGGGCAGTTCCAGCACCTCGACCTCGATCTCGGGATAGGTCTTTCGAAACCGCGCGTAGTGGCGCGACATGTAGTAGCCGACGACCGTGTAGGTCATGCCCAGCCGCAGCTTGCCCGCCAGGCCTTTCCTATCGCGCAACGGGCTTCGGACGGCGGCTGCGACCGCCCCGGTGATAACACGCGCATGTTCAAGAAACCGCGCGCCCTCCATCGTCAATCTTACGCCAGCGTGGTTACGCTCCAAAAGCCGTACGCCCAGGTCAGCCTCAAGCGTCTTTATCGCCGCAGTGACCGCCGATTGTGAGATGTTGAGTTCCACCGCGGCATGACTGACCTGTCCGCTCTCGGCGGTCGCGATAAAATAATCAAGCTGTTTCAAGGTGATGGTCATGGTGCGCTCCGGCCCAGAACCATTATCTGTTTTTTTGATATGACAATCAATAAACTACTATTTCACAAATGCCCGCGCATGCGCAAAAAATGCTGCAACGCCGCAAAGACGGCAGCTTCGAGGGGTAACAATGCGATGGCGGTGACGCTAAACTGCGACATGGGCGAAAGCTTTGGCCTCTACAAGGTTGGTGATGATGTGGGCATGATGCCGATCATCGACGTTGCCAATGTCGCCTGTGGTTTTCACGCTTCCGATCCAGATCACATGCACGCCGCCGTCCGCAGCGCCAAGGCGAGTGGCGTAAAGATCGGCGCCCATCCAGGCTTACCGGACATTCAGGGTTTCGGACGGCGCGAGATGCGGATGACCCGCGACGAAGTCAGGAACACCATCGTTTACCAGGTGGGAGCGCTTGCCGGCTTCCTCAAGGCCGAGGGTGTGGAACTCCACCATATAAAGCCGCATGGCAGCCTTTACTTCATGGCCATGCAGCAGGAGGCCGTCGCCCATGGCGTGTGCGACGCGGCAGAGGTTTTCGGCGTACCCCTCTTCGGCATGACGGGCACCCTGCACGAGAAGATCTATCAAGAGCGCGGTATCCCATTCGTCGCCGAGTTCTATGCCGATCTCGACTACGATGCCTCCGGCAAGCTGATTCTGACACGCGTTCATGACGCCAAGGACCCCGCAGAGATGGCCGAGCGTTGCGTGCGCGCCATCAGCGAGGGTGAGGGCACGGCAGAGGACGGCAGTTTCTTCCCTGTGCGCTGCGAAACCATCTGCGTGCATTCCGATACGCCGAACGCCATCGAAATAGCCAGGGCCGTGCGCACTGCAATCGCCCCTTGGCACTGAAGTCGACCGAAACCGCCCGCGCAGGCGGTTACAAATTAGCCTGTCAGCAGTTTTCCGGAGCTTTTTATGGCCCAGATCCTTTCGCCTCTTCCCGGCACTTTTTATCGGAGCGCTTCGCCAGACCAGCCGCCCTACAAGGCGGATGGCGACGCGGTTTCTGCCGGAGACGTAATCGGTCTCATCGAAGTGATGAAGTCGTTCCATGAAGTGAGGGCCGAGACGGCCGGTACGAACATCCGCTTCATTGCCGACAATGAGGACCCCATCATGGCCGGCGCACCTATTGCGGATCTCGACTGATGCTGAAAAAGCTTCTGGTTGCCAACCGGGGCGAGATAGCGGTCAGGATCATCCGGGCCGCACAAGATCTGGGCATCGCCACCGTGGCGGTGTACTCGGCCGCAGACGCGGGATCGCTCCACGTCCAGCTTGCAGACGAAGCGGTCAACATCGGCCCACCGGCAGCAAAGAAGTCCTATCTCAACGTCGAAGCAATTCTGAAGGCTGCCCGCGACACCGGTTGCGACAGCGTTCATCCTGGCTATGGTTTCCTTGCCGAGAATGCCGCGTTTTCCGACGCGGTCACAGGCGCTGGATTGGTCTTCGTCGGCCCGTCGGGAGATGCGATCCGGATGATGGGAGACAAGGTCTCGGCGCGATCGGCCGCTGCCGCTGCAGGTGTCCCTGTGGTGCCTGGCTCGGCTGGCCGGGTCGAGGGCCTCAAGGCTGGCCACGAGGTGCTGACCGAAACCGGTTTTCCGGTGATGATCAAGGCTGCGGCGGGCGGCGGCGGGCGGGGCATCCGCATTGCGAACTCGCTCGCAGAGTTCGAACAAGCCTTTCCTCAGGCCGAAGCAGAAGCTCTCGCCGCCTTTGGCGACGGTGGTCTCTACATGGAAAAGGTGATCGGCAAGGCCCGCCATATCGAAGTGCAGGTACTGTCAGACGGAAGCGATGCCATCCACTGCTACGAGCGGGAGTGCTCGCTGCAGCGGCGACGCCAGAAGGTTTGGGAGGAGGCGCCGTCGCGCGCACTTTCCGACAGGCTGCGCGAGGAGCTCTGCGCTTCGGCGGTCGCTTTGGCCAAGGCGGTCAAATACTCTGGTGCCGGCACGGTGGAGTATCTTTATGACGATGAAGCAGACCGCTTTTACTTCATCGAGATGAACACCCGTATCCAGGTTGAGCACCCGGTCACCGAGGCGATCACCGGCATCGACCTCGTTGCGGAGATGCTTCGCGTCGCCGGCGGCGAGAAGCTGCGGATTCGGCAAGGCGATGTCTCCGTCAAGGGGCATGCGATCGAAGTCCGGCTCAATGCCGAAGACCCGGCGAAGGAGTTCGCTCCATTCCCCGGGCAGGTGGCCGAGCTTCGCATTCCCGGCGGTCCGGGCGTACGCTTCGATTCCATGCTCTACCAAGGCTATCAGGTGCCGCCCTTTTATGACTCGCTGCTTGCCAAGCTGATCGTGCATGCAGAGACGCGCGAGGCGGCGATAGTGCGCCTGATCCGCGCGCTCAACGAGTTGAAGATCGGCGGGCTCAATACCACCAAGCCGCTGTTTCTTGCGCTGGCCGCCGATCCGGCGGTGCGGGCGGGAGACGTGCATACCCGCTGGCTGGAAGGCTGGCTCATCGAAAACGCCGCAGCATTGGCGGGTTAAGGAGGATCGATGTCGATACGATTCAACTTCGGCGGTGACGAACATATCTTCGGCGAGGTGTCCGAGGAAATGTCGCTCACCTCCTTCTTTACCGGCCTTTCGATGACCAACGCGGTGCGTACGGCAGGCATCCGAGGTGTCACCGAGATCTGCCCAGCCAACGCCAGCTTCCAGATTCGCTTCAACCCCGACATCGTCAAGCCCCAGGATTTGCTCAGCGAACTGAAGTCGATGGAAGAGGCGGCCTCAAAGGCGGACCCGGTGCTGAAGACCCGGATCATCGAACTGCCGGTTTATTTCCAGGATCCGTGGACGCGTGAAACCTGCTTGCGCTTCCGCGAGCGCCATCAGGACCCGTCCTCCACCGATCTTGAATATTCGGCACGCATCAACGGCTACGCCACGGTGGAAGAGTTTATCGCTGCCTATTCCGGCCAGCCCTGGTTCGTATCCATGGTCGGCTTCGTCGCTGGACTGCCCTTCCTGTACCAGATGGTTGAGCGCAAGAAACAGATTCAGGCGCCGAAATACTTGCGTCCACGCACCGACACTCCCAAGCTCACCATTGGCCATGGCGGCTGCTTTGCAGCGATCTATTCGGTGCGCGGCGCTGGCGGCTACCAGATGTATGGCATAACCCCGGCCCCGATCTACGACCCGACCAGGAAGGTGCGCTACCTCTCCGATGACATGTGCCTGTTCAAGCCAGGCGACATCGTCAAGTTCAAGGCCATTGGCCGCGATGACTACGACGCCACGCTGGAGGAAATCGAAGCCAATCGGTGGCAGCCGACGGTTCGCGAGTGCACCTTCAGCCTAAAGGACTTCAACAGCGATATTTACGGCACCAATGCAAAGCTGATGGAGCTTATCAATGGCCGTTAAGGTAATCTCTCCCGGCCTGTCCACTTCCGTGCAGGACCTTGGCCGACCAGGCCACTATCATGTTGGCATTCCCGAAGGCGGCGGCATGGACCGCTTTGCCACACGCATCGCAAACCTGCTTGTCGGCAACGATCCGGATGCTGCGGTGCTCGAAGCCACCTTCATGGGCCCCGAACTCGAATTCACCCAATCCGCAATCATCGCCGTCACGGGAGGAGACCTCCCACCCAAACTTAATGGCGAGGAACGGCCGACCTGGGAAAGTTTTCCGGTGAAGGCGGGTGACCGGCTTTCCTTTGGCTTCCTCAAGGGCGGCGCGCGCGCTTATCTGGCCGTCTCCGGCGGCATCGACGTACCGGTGGTTCTCGGTTCGCGCTCAACTTACATTCTGGGCGCACTCGGCGGCCATCAGGGCCGCACGCTGAAGGCGGGCGATGAGCTTCCCGTCGGCGAAGGTTCCGGCAAAGCCGGTCTTTCGCTGCCTGCAAATCTGCGCCGCGCGCGGAGTAGTTTGGCGGAACTCAGAATGCTGCCCGGCATGTACTGGCATCGGATCACTGAAGCTGCCGGCAACCGGTTCTTTGAGGAAACCTGGAAGGTCGCGCCCGAAGCTGACCGCATCGGCTATCGCTTCCGTGGCGGAACGGCGCTGGAGTTCGTTGAGCGCGAGCAGCCTTTCGGTGCAGGCTCCGACCCCTCGAACATCGTCGATGCCTGCTATCCTTATGGATCCGTCCAGGTGCCGAGTGGCACAGAGCCGATCGTTCTTCACCGGGACGCAGTTTCGGGTGGCGGGTACATGATGCTGGGCGTGGTAATATCGGCCGACATGGACCTGATCGCCCAGCTCCAGCCGCACACCCCGGCGCGCTTCGTTCCGGTGACGCTGGAAGACGCGCTTGCCGCGCGAACCGAACAGCGCGCCGCGCTGGCGCTTGCTGAAAGGCATCTGGCCGGCTGACGTCAGCCGGGAAAAATGCCGGCAGAGGAGCCGGAGGCGAGGAGATCGGTCGGCCAAAACCGACCGCGCGTGGCGGAAGACAAAATCCGGTGCGCGAAACGACAAGACGACGCCGGGCAACGGCGTGAATTTGGCATCCGAGCAGTCCGCTAGAGACCGCCGGAACCGACAGGGGAAGACATTTGCAACGTGACTGGCCGCAAGGCTGGATGCTTCGCGCCTTTCCGTCGGTAAAAAGAAGGAAAGGGACATGAGTCATCTGAGCGCGGAGAACGTCTCGGTATCGTTTGCGGGGCTGAAGGCCCTGTCATCGGTAGACCTCCAAATCACGCCCGGCCGCATCAGTGGCCTCATCGGCCCGAATGGCGCCGGCAAGACCACACTCGTCAACGTGCTGACCGGCTTCCAGGCACCAACGGAAGGCACCATCAAGCTCGACGGGGCAGCACTCACGGGTCTCAAGCCGCATCAGGTCCGGCGGCGCGGCATCGCCCGCACCTTCCAGGGTGGGCGGCTCTTCCGCGACCTGCCTGTGCTGGACAACCTGGAGGTAACCGGCGTTGGTCTGGGAATGAGCCGGCGCGCTGCCATCGCCGAAGCGGAAGCGATGCTCGACTGGATAGGCATCGGTGCGCTGGGCACCCGCATCGCCGGGACGTTGCCATATACAGACGAGCGCCGCGTCGCCATTGGCCGCGCCCTGATGGGACGGCCCGCATACATCCTGCTCGACGAGCCCGCGGCTGGCATGAGCGCGCTGGAGGCGCGGGAGCTGTCGGCCCTGATAAGACACATCGCCGCCGATCTCGGCTGCGGTGTCCTGCTCATCGAGCACAATGTCGGGCTGGTGCTCGGCCTTTGCGAGCATATCGTCGTGCTCGATTCCGGAGCGATCATCGAGGAAGGCCCGCCTGCCGCGATCCGCGACAGCGAGAAGGTGCGCCACGCCTATATGGGCACGGCCGCGAACACCGACCTGCCTGTGCTGGAGGCGATGGAATGAGCCTGCTCGCCCTTTCCGATATCACCATCCGCTACAGCCGTCTCACGGCGGTCCGCAATGTCTCCTTCTCCATGGACGAGGGAGAGATCCTGTTCATCACCGGCCCGAACGGAGCCGGGAAGTCTTCACTGCTGCGCGCGATCGCCGGTGTTACGCCGGTTGCGGGCGGCCGAATCGATCTTGCAGGTCATGAGATCACCGGCCAGGCGCCGGAGAACATCGCCCGGCTCGGATTCTCCATGGTGCCGGAGGGGCGCGATGTCTTCGGCTCGCTGACGACCGAAGAGAACCTCCTGGTCGGAACTGGCATGCACGCCCGCGAACGCGGCTGGCGCAGCCGAGCTGCCGACGAGCTCGAAGCCGTCTACGCAACCTTCCCGATGCTGAAAGAGAGGCGGCACGGGCAGGCGGGATTGCTGTCCGGCGGGCAGCAGCAAATGCTGGTCATCGGACGCGCGCTGATGACCAATCCGCGGCTTGTAGCCATCGACGAGCCTTCGCTGGGCCTCGCCCCCAACATCAACGACCAGGTCTACGAGCGGCTGATCGCGCTGCGTGCGCAGCGCCAGCTCACGCTCCTGATCGTTGAGCAGAGCTCGGCCCGGGCGATGATGGTGGGCGGGCGGATGATCCTGATGCGTGGCGGACAGATCGTGCTCGATGGCGACGCCCGGACGCTCGGCAACGGCGAGGCGATCCAGGCTGCTTATTTCGGTTACGAGGACCATTGAGATGCTCCAGATCCTGTTTGACGCACTCTCGCTTGGTTCGCTCTACGCGCTCGGAGCGCTCGGCATTGCCCTCATCTTCGGCGTCATGCGGCTCGTGAACTTTGCGCATGGCGACGTCATCGCCTTCTGCGTCTTCGCACTGCTGTGGCCATCTACGGACGCAATGGCCATCGTCTTCGCTGGCCAATTGCCGTGGTACCTGCTGGTGCCCTTCGTTCTCCTCTGCGGCGCCGGGCTGTCAGTGCTGTGCGAAATCGTCGTCTTCAGGCGTTTCCGCCAGGCAAATCCGGCAACGATGATGATCGCCTCCTTCGCGCTCGGTTTCGTAATTCGCTACTTCCTGCTCATGCTTTTCTCCAGTCGGCCGAAATCGATCTCGCTGCTGCCCGAACTGTCCCAACCGGTGGAGATCCTTGGTGCCCGGCTTCCCCTCCTCCAGCTCATAACGATCGTCACTACGATGGTCATCCTGATCGGCCTGACGCTGTTCCTGCGTCAAACCCGCTTCGGCCTGGAGATGCGGGCGGCGGCCGAGAACTTCTCGATGGCCCGCATGCTGGGTGTGCGTGCGAACCGGGTTATCATGGGCGCGTTCGCCCTCTCCGGCGCGTTGGCCGCCGCCATTGCGCTGATCTTTGGCGCCCAGACAGGCACGCTGGACATCCAGATGGGCGCCTCGATCATGTTGATGGCCTTCATCGCCACCGTCATTGGCGGCCTCGGCAGCCTCGGGGGGGCCGTGCTCGCCGGCTTCCTGCTGGGTGCCGCCTCGGTGATCATGCAGGTCATGCTGCCCATCGACGCCCGGCCATTCCGCGATGCCTTTGTCTATGGAGCGGTCATCCTCGTTCTCCTCTTCCGCCCGCAAGGGCTCATTGCCGCGCGCGGCACCAAGGAAAGGGTCTGATTTCATGGCTGTCGCCGCCTCCCTTGCCAACTCTACCGCTGCCGGTGCCGCGGCTGCCGAGCGAAAGCCCGCCCGCTTCGCGCTTGCCCGCCGCACAATCCTGACGCCGGTCCTGCTTTCTCTGCTGCTGCTGGCCATCGCGCTGATCACGGTGATGACCGGATCGCGGCCCTTCAACCAGACGGTGATCGACGTGTTCGTCCGTGTCATCCTCGTCGTGGGCCTATACATCTTTATCGGAAATTCGGGCGTTCTCAGCTTCGGGCATATCGGCTTCACCTGCCTTGGCGCCTACGCGGCCGCGTGGCTCACCATCAATCCGATGATGAAACGCGGTTCGTTGCCGGGACTGCCCGAATGGCTGCTGGCGACCCGTTTGCCGTACTGGCAATCGGCTGTGCTGGCGGCGTTGTTCGCCGCCCTCGCCGCTCTCATTTTCGGGCGGGTGCTGATGCGGCTATCGGGCATCGCAGCATCGATCGCGACCTTCGCGATGCTCGCCATGATCAACACAATTTATTCCAACTGGGAGAGCGTGACCGGAGCGACCTCATCGGTCGTCGGCATTCCGATCGTGCGCGTGATCTGGCCGTATCTCATCGGCGCCGTGGTCGCAATCTTCATCGCCTGGGCGCACGCGATCTCCCGGTCCGGCCTGGCCCTTCGTGCTGCCCGCGATGAGCCCACCGCCGCCGCGGCTTCCGGAGTCGACATTCCCAGGGAAAGACTGGTGGCGTTCGTCGTATCAGGCGCGGTGATGGGACTGGGCGGTGCGCTCATGGCTCATTCCATCGGCGTGGTCACACCCGATACATTCTATCTCGGTCTCACCTTCATCACCCTTTCCATGCTCGTCGTCGGCGGCATGGGCAGCCTGTCGGGGGGTGTAGTGGGTGTCGTCCTGCTGTCCGCCCTCATCCAGGCGCTGCGCTGGCTGGAGGCAGGCGTATCGCTCGGCGAGTCCACGTTCGCCCTCCCGAAAGGGGTTCAGGAAATAGCCCTCGGCGTCATCATGATCGTGATCCTCGCGCTTCGCCCGTCCGGACTCATGGGCAACCGCGAGCTCACCTTACCCCGCAGCAGTCGCAACAAGTGACCGGCGGCACAAGCCCGACCGGAAAACAAAAAAGGAGACGTGCATGACATACAAAATGAGAATTGTCGCAACCGCTCTGGCCTCGATGTCCATCGCATACCCGGCCCTGGCGGATGACGAGACTATCGTCATCGGCTTCGCCACTGCGGAGTCGGGCTTCATGGAAGCCTATGACAAGCCTGCCCAGGAGGCGGCCTTGATTCGCATCGACGAGATCAATGCGGCTGGCGGTCTGCTTGGAAAGCAGATCAAGGTTGTCAAGGCCGACACCAAGTCCGACCGGGCCGAAGGCGCCAAGGCGGGCCTCTCCGTGCTCGACCAGGACGCCGATCTCGTGGTCGTCTCCTGCGACTACGACTTCGGATCGCCGGCTGCGCTCGCGGCCGAGGACGCCGGCCATATCTCTTTCTTCCTGTGCGCGGAATCGGTCAAGGCCGGTATCCAGGGTGTCGGCCCGCACAGCTTCTCTGCGTCGGTGCTGGCGGCCGTGCAGGGAGCGACCATGGCCGAGTGGGCATTCAAGGAAAAGGGCGCAAAGGACTTCTACCGTTTGCTCGATACCTGGACGGCCTACAACAAGGGCATCTGCGACGGCTTCGACTGGATGATGCCGAAGCTCGAAGCCCAGGGCGCCAAGCTTGTCGGTGAAGACACCTTCAAGAACGAGGACGCCTCCATCGCCGCGCAGATCACCCGCATCAAGTCTCTGCCGAAGGAGCCGGATGCGATCATGCTTTGCACGATGATGCCGGGCGCTGTCTCGGCCATCAAGCAGCTTCGCGCCGCGGGTATCAACTCCATGATCCTGAACGGCTCGGGCGTCGACGGTAGCTATTGGCTCTCGGCCGTGTCCGATCTGACGAACTTCTACGTCCCCGTTCAGGGATCGATCTATGGCGACGATCCCAATCCGGCCGTGTTGAAGTTCAATGCCTCATACAAGGAGAAGACAGGCGCCGATCCCTCGAGCCAGTATGTTTTTCCGGGTTACGTCATGGTCGACGTCTGGGCCAAGGCGGTCGAGCGTGCAGGCACGACCGATGCCGACGCGGTCGTCGCGGAACTGGAAAAGATGAAGAATGAGCCGACGCTGTTCGGGCCTCGCACCTTCACGCCCGAACTGCATCACCAGAACCAGACGCGGTACCTGATCGTCGAGACCAAGGCCGGCAAGCCGGGTGTTGTAGGCAACTGGACGATTTCCGAGCCGGTACCGATGGAAGCCTTGCTCAAGTAGGAGAAGATGGGGCGGATAATCCCGCCCTTGATATGCGAAAGGCCCTGTTGCTTTGGGACGACAGGGCCTTTCGTCTTTTGAGTATCTTGCCTTTGAACAAAAAAGGAGGGCGGCCCGCTTGGACCGCCCTCATTGCCGATGAATTCAGATTTTCGCTACCCTCGCGCTTTGCGGTAGGAATCCTTGAGCGCTATGAGCTCCCCCGAGAAAGCGAAGATATCGCAGCCGTCGACTTCGATTTGCGGCCCGGCTGCCGTGGTGCCGACGAAGCGCCATGATGAAAGTCCGGTGTCGCCCGTCACGACGTGCCGTCCCCTGGTCCACACGGCTTTCGGGAAGGCATCGAACAGCGCTGCATAGGCGACGCGCACGGCGTCACGCCCCATATGCTTGCGCCCTTCGGCATCGGGGCCGGCCGAGCCGTGGAAAGCGCAATTCTCAGCCATGCAGTCCATCAGCGCGCCCACGTCGCGGGCGTTCCAGGCCGCGAGGAACCGGTCGAGCACGGCGAGCCGCCTGGCTGTGAGGTCGCCAGCCTCCACGACCTCAACCTCCAAGAATGCGAGCGGCGCATTGCCGGCATTGATGACGTTGTGAGCCACACCTGTCCGCCGCGAATAGGGCACCCCTTGGGTGAGAGCGGCTTGCGATTGCGCGCCGTCCGGGCCTTCGAGACCGAGCTTGCCGTCCGTAAGCGGCACGATGACGTAGTCATAGCCATGGATGTGCCAGCCGGTCTCGGCCCCGGTGGCAAACCGCCATTCGGTGACCCGGAAGCGTTCGTCGTCGATATGGACGACCGGTTCGGCTTTCATACGGGTCATTCAAGTCCCTCCTTGGCAACCGCACCGGTCAGGCGCTCAAGCGTCCGGCCCATGCGCGTCATGATTTCCTTCACATCGTCTTCTGTCGAGATCATCGGCGGACAGAGCGCGAGCTGGTCGCCGATGGCGCGGAAGATGAGGCCTTCCTCGTGGCCGATCCCTCCTGCGATAGTCCCTGCGCACCCAACCTTGGCGAAGGGGCGTTTCGTCGCCTTGTCTGCCACCAGCTCAACGGCGCCGATAAGACCGGTGCCCCGCGCTTCGCCGACAAGTGGGTGATCTGCGAATGAGCGGATGCCGAGCTGGAACGACGTCTCAAGGCGGGCCGCGTTTCCGATCAAGTCCCGCTCCTCGAAGATGGCGAGGTTTTCGAGACCCACTGCCGTGGCGACCGGATGACCCGACGCCGTGAAGCCGTGGCCGAAATTGCCGATCGTTGCGGTGTTGTCGGCGATCGCCTGGTAAATCGCCTCCGAGAACACCACCGCGGCCAGCGGCATGTAGGAGGAGGTGATCTGCTTGGAAAGCGTCATGATATCAGGCGTGAAGCTGAATTTCTGGCAGCCAAAGGGCGTGCCGAGCCGCCCGAAGCCACAGATCACCTCATCTGCTATCAGAATGATATCATTTGCCCGGCAGATTTTCTCCACGCCTTCCCAGTACCCGACCGGCGGCGGCAGAACGCCGCCGGCTGCCATAAGCGGCTCTCCTATGAAGGCTGCGATGGTATCAGCCCCTTCTTCCGCGATCACCGCCTCCAGCTCGGCGAGCAGACGCGCCGTGAAGGCGGCCTCGTCTTCGCCTTCCATGCCGAAACGATAGAAGTGCGGGCAGGTCAGGTGGCGAACGGGAATCGCCGGCAGGTCGAAGTCGCGATGGTTGATCGGCAGGCCCGTCAGGCTGCCGGAGGCGACGGTGATACCGTGATAGCCCTTGGTCCGCGCCAAGAATTTCTTCTTCTTGGGCCGGCCGAGCGCGTTGTTCATGAACCACATCATCTTGACGATGCTGTCGTTGGCTTCCGAACCCGACGACGTGAAGAAAACACGCGTCAGGTTTTCCGGCGTCATCTCCACGAGTTTCTCCGCGAGCCGGATGGACGGCTCATGCGCCTTGGAGGAGAAGGTGTGGTAGTAGGGCAGCTTCAGCATCTGCTGATAGGCAGCGTCGGCCAACCGCTTTTCCGAAAAGCCGACGGCCACCGACCACAGCCCCGCGAGCCCTTCGATGTATTCCTTGCCGCGCTCGTCATACACTCGGATGCCGTCGCCGCGGCTGATGATCAGCGGCCCGGTTTGTTCGTGCTGACGCAGGTTGGTGTAGGGGTGCATTGTGGTGGCGATGTCGGCGGCGGCGAGAGAGTTGGAAAGCGCTTCCATGGAAGTCCTCAGCGGCTTGTGGAAATGGTTCGGGCTGTGAGTTCGAGATAGTCCTCGATCCCATGCGTGGAGCTTTCACGATTCGGAAAAATGAATCATGGGAGGCTTTTGGAATGGGTGTCGATGATCCGCCGCATCAGCGCGGCGACGTCGCGCGCATTCGGCGGATCGGAGTGGATGCAGACGGTGTCGAAGTCGACCGGGCGGACCGTGCCGTCTGTGGTGACGAGTTCGCGTCGGGCAAGCGCCCCCACCATGCGGTGCTCGGCAAGCGTCAGGTCGATGGCCGACTGTACACGCGGGATGATCAGGCTGCCGCCGGGAGCGTAGGCAAGATCGGGAAAGAACTCGCCCACGAAGGCAACGCCGAGTTCAGCTGCTGCCGTCTCGTGACAGGTTCCCGCCATGCCGAAGAGCGGGATGACGAACGGCTTGACCGCCGCGGCAATCGCCCGGGCAGTGTCCATGTCGTGCGCGGCCATGCCGTAGATGATGCCATGCGGTTTGACATGGCTGAGTTGCCCGCCCTCGGCGGCCAGCATTCCTGTCAGCGCACCGATTTGGTAGAGGAAGGCGGCTGTCAGTTCCTCCGGCTGAAGTTTCATTTCGCGCCGACCGAACCCCTCGCGATCGGGAAGGGAGGGATGCGCGCCAACCTGCTTTCCATGAGAAAGCGCGAGCCGCACGGTCTTCAGCATCGTCCATGGATCGGAGGCGTGGAAGCCGCAGGCGATGTTGGCGCAATCGATATGAGGCATGATGCCGGCATCGTCGCCGAAGCGCCAGTTGCCGTAACTTTCCCCCATGTCGCAGTTCAGGGTGACCATGGTTTGCTTGCCTCAGCCCAGAGTGTTTGCTGCCCAGCCGAGGGCGATGTGCGGGAATTCCGGCGGTGGTTCGCGCTCGTGCAGCAGTCGAAGCACGCGCGGTGGCGTCAGTGGCAGTTGCTGCACCGGCTTGCCGATGGCGCGCGCCACCGCACAGCCGATCGCCGCGCCCACGGCCAGGATCGGGACCTCGCCCGCGCCCTTGGTGCCTAGCGGCCCCATCGACGGCGCGCCCTCGTAGAGGTCGGCGGCGACCGGAACCACGTCCTGCGCCAGCGGCAGGCGATAGGTCTCGAAATCGTCCTGCGCGATGCGTCCGTCGGCGGTGAGCGTCACCTCCTCATGCAACGCATAGCCCAGCCCCTGCACCACGCCGCCCTGTATCTGGCCCAGGATGGCGCGTGGGTTGAGCGCGCGGCCGACATCTTGAACCACGCGATAGGCCA
Source organism: Mesorhizobium sp. M6A.T.Ce.TU.002.03.1.1 (assembly GCF_003997275.1). Classification (NCBI taxonomy): domain Bacteria; kingdom Pseudomonadati; phylum Pseudomonadota; class Alphaproteobacteria; order Hyphomicrobiales; family Phyllobacteriaceae; genus Mesorhizobium; species Mesorhizobium sp. M6A.T.Ce.TU.002.03.1.1. The sequence goes on along the minus strand of NZ_RZTI01000007.1, from coordinate 52,430 downwards.
GCACCTCGACATGACCGGTGTCCGGATCAACCGCCACCTCGGCCTCGTGAACGACGAAGACGGGGATGTCGAGCGCATCGATGAAATGCCCCATGGCGCAGCCGGACATTGCCGGAGTGTTCCTGGCGGTAAAGGCTCCACTTCCTGTGATCGGGCCGATGGTGGCCTGCGCATGGGCGACGACGGCGGGGATCGACATGCCGGAACCGGGACGTCCGGTGATCTCGACACGACCGTCCCGCAGCACCAGGTCTTCCGGTCGGGTCTGGAGCATCTCGCCGGCGGTCCGCAGCAGCTTCTCCCGCACCTCTGCACAGGCGGCGATGCTCGCAGCACCAATGGACACGGTGGTGCGCCCACCGCCAACGCCGACATCGAGGCCGGCGGCATCTGTATCGGCTTCGCGCACGATTACCTGGTCGGGAGCGAGGCCAAGCTGCCCAGCCACCATCTGCGGCAGGGATTGCACCATCGTGCCCGATCCGATCTCCACACCCGACGTGACCAGCGTTGCGCTGCCGTCGGCGTTCAAGTTCACCGTTGCCGCCGAGGGTCCGACAAACACGAACCATGTGCCGACCGTGGTCGCAATTCCATAGAGCCTGCCGTCGGCCTTCGCTTCTGATGTGCCGGTACTGGCACGCAACGCCTCCATACGATCGAGCATCGGACCCAGCACGTCGGCCTCGAAAACCTGGCCCGTGGCACCGAGATCACCATCTCCCAGGACATTTTTCTTCCGGAACTCCGTTGGGTCGAAGCCTAGCGCATCGCAGATTTCGTCGGTATGTCGCTCCAACGCGAATGTGTTGTAGACGCCGTTGCAAGCTCGGAAAGCACCGTTGGGTGGTGTGTTGGTGTATACGGCGCGGCTGACGAGCCGCGTTGCGCCAACCCTGTAATTGCCGCCCAGCGTGTGCGCCGTCATCGTCGTCAGGAAGACCTGCTCACCGCCATACGCACCGCAATCCATCAGCACGACCGCCTCGCGCCCGGCGATGTATCCTTCGGCGGTGACAGCGGACCGAATGCGGATTTCCGCATTCTCGCGGCAGAGGCAGGTTGCCATCTCTTCCTGCCGGGTGTTTTCCAGCACCACCGTGCGCCCGGTCATCCGCGCCAGAAGTGCCGTGATAGGCTCGATGGACGCATCGAATTTCAGGCCGAACCCGCCACCGACAGGGGGTACAGTGACCCGCACACGCCCGGGTGGAAGCTGCATGACCCTTCCGGTGACGTTGCGCACGGTCCAAGGCACCTGCGTCGAGGTCTGGATGTGAGCACGGCCGTCCTCCCAGGAGCCGATGGCAACGCGCGGTTCGAAGGGCACATGGTTCTGCCGACCGACGGTGAAGCTGCTCTCGACAATGCGTATATCGGGACGGGCGAAGGCCGCATCGACGTCACCGCGGCTGGATTTTGCCTCCCATGCGATGTTGCCGGCACGTGCGCCGCCCTCCGTGATCACCTCATAGCCGCGCCAGCCCTCGTGGACGAGGCGGGCGGCGGGCTGGAGCGCTTCGGCCATGGTGAACACAGGTGCCAGCGGCTCGACCTCGACCATGATGGCGGCAAGTGCCGCCCGCGCCTGCTTCTCCGTCTCGGCGGCGATGACGGCGATTGGCTCGCCGTGGTAGCGGATCGTGTCGATCGCCAAGAGCGGATGATCGGCAATGCCGATGCCGTAGAGCCCTGGCGCATCGGCGCCGGTCGCCACCGCGCGCACGCCAGGACAGCGAAGTGCCGCCGAAACGTCGAGCTTGCGGATACGCCCCGCGGGAACGGTCGACCGCAGCAGCACGGCATGCAACATGTCGGGGCGAATCCGGTCGTTGGTGTATTTCGTCCGCCCGCGCAGCTTGTCCTGCGCATCGCGGCGGGGAAGATTCATGACCGTGGCGGACAGCTCAGACATGGATGCCTCCCACCAACTGGCCAGCCTTCCGCGCTTGGTCGAGGCATTCGGCCACGGCGTCGACGATCCGCTCATATCCCGTGCAGCGGCAGATGTTGCCGACCATCGCCGCCTTGATTTCGGGACGACTCGCATGCGGATTGTCACGCACGAACGCCGAAAGGCTCATGACCATTCCCGGAAAACACATGCCGCATTGCACGGCATCGGCCGCCTCGAAATTGACCTGGAGCGGGTGCAGCGCCTGGTTTCCAGAACTCATTCCCTCGATGGTCGTCACCGCGCATCCATGGACGAGTCCAACCGGCTTCAGGCAGGACGGCACGGCTTCGTCGTCGACATGCACCGTGCACGCGCCGCAAAAGCCTTCGCGGCACACGGCTTTGGTCCCCGTCAGGAATCGTTCGTGCCGCAAGATGTCGACGAGCGGCGTCATCGGATCGCCATCAAAGCGGCAGTCCTCGCCATTCAGCTGGAATGTCACGGTCATGCCAGGCCCCCGGTCTTGAGAAGTGCGGCAACACCGCGCTTGACCAGTGGCGGAAGAACCTGGCGCCGGTACCAACCCTCCGCTTCCTTGCCGTCGCGGCCCCGAAAATCATTGTGCTCCAGTGCAAGCTCCCCGGCGCGTTCCGGATCGAGCGCGGAGGCCGGGCCTGCCCTCATGGCCTGTTCGAGCGCGGTCCAGCGCCGCGCTACCGGCTCCACCGAGCCGACGGCGATGCGACATCGTTTGTCCTTATCCACCCCGAGTGAGACGATGGCGACCGGATAGTCGCCGGCTTTCCGAAGCGGTAGGCGGATATGAGAACTTGCGACCAGGTCGCGGCGCAGATGAATTCTCGTCACAATCGCTTCGGCCAGCAGCGTATGCCTGTCTTTGAGGAAATCCGAAATACCGAGGAGTTTTGGGCCTTCGAACGTCTCCAGCTCCACCGTCGCCTCACAGACGAGAAGCGCAGGGGCGAGATCGGCGGCGGCAAAGTCGAGGGCACAAAGGTTGCCGCCCACGGTGGCGACCCTTCGGATGCCGGGATTGGCCGCACCGTCCGCCGCGGCAACCAGACCTTCGAAGCCCACTGCCCCGTGCAACGCGCGGCCAAGGACTGCATGGGTAACGGCTGCGCCTATCACGACATGGTCCGGTTCGATTTCGACCTTGGACAAGGCCGGTATTCGGTGGAGTGCGACCACAGCCTCGGGAAGGTCGACCCCGCGCCGTGGATCACGCATCATCCAGGTGCCGCCGGCAAGCACCGCCGCACCTTGCCGGCGTGCGGCCATTGCCTCTTCAATAGTGCTGGCTGCGGCGAACGATCGTTCCACGCTTGGTGCCATCTGTCATACCCCTCGGAAGCAGCCAACTTTTCGCGGCGCTGCAGCATTGTTGCTCCAGCTTTAGGCTCCTGTGAAATAGTAATTCTTTGAGTATGGCATCGAAAAAACAGATAACTCTGGCATCCCTGCGAGCGCCCGCAAGATTTGCGGTGCGCTCGGCACTCACGCCCAGTGAGCGACCGTCCTTTTCTCGAAGCTCTCACGGAACTGGGCGGTGGTTTTAGGGAGGAGTTCGCCAGTCTCCCAGTCGAGGATCACGGCATAGTGCCGAACCGCATCGAGCGCATCGATCTCGCCGGAGCGGTATTTGCGCGCGATCTCCTCAGGATCCATGCGTGCCCAGTCCTTCCGTTTCGCCCGGATGTCGACACGGCAAGCTTCGGTTGCCGTCTCGTCAATTTCGTACTGGCACAGGTCGCGGTCGATTTCGCGGATCACCACGCCGTAGTCAATCTTGGCGCGCTCCAGAGAAACGTAGTCGTCGATCACGTCCTCCATCACCTTGCGGGGTTCGCGCTCCAGTGGATCGCCGAAACCGCCGCCGCCGGCCGTCGGACGAGCGAACTGGTCGCCGGTGTGGACGGAGTAATCGGAGAACACGGAGCCGAGCCAGATCTCGGTCTCTTCTCCCGCGCGCTTCATGGTCAAGCCGTGGGGCATCGACGGCAGGCCTCCTTCGACACCCCAGACGACAGCGCGCTCGCGGTCGCAAATATAGGACATGACGGCATTTTCAGCCTCAAGCAACAACGAGGTTTTCTGCACGCCGACGCCGCCCCGCCATTTGCCCGGCCCGGCTGAATCCTGCTTGATCTGGAACTCGATCGTCCGAGTCGGGTTCACCCGCTCGTTGCCTTCGTTGGGTTGCGACATCAGCCCGGTTCCGAAGCAGGCGGTGGTGACATCTGCACCATCCTTGCCGTTACGCCCACCCCAGCCGCCGGGCAGCCATTCGTAGAACATGAAGATCGGCTTTTCGGGTTTGCGCGCGTCCCGTCCCCCGGCCAGCAGATATTCCAGGTTGAAGGCGCAGGCGATAGCGCGTTCGGGCATGATCTTCGACCACATCTCGAAGATCGCGTTCATGATCTTTTCGAACGGCATCAGGAACCCGGTCACCGCCACCGGCCATTCCGCGCTGACGATGCTGTTCTTTGGCGCGGTCACCTCGATCATCCGGTAAAACCCACTGTTGAGTGGAAGGTCCGGGAAGAAGGTCTTCATGCCAGCGACCACGGCCGAGAAGGTCGCGCCCGGGGCTGAATTGTACATCGAGGCAATGGTCGAATGGCTTCCCGTAAAATCGTAGTGGATCGTGTCGCCCTTGATCGTCATCTTGATGCGGATCGGGATCATGCCTTCGCCGGCACCGAGATCCCGGTCGATGTAGTCGACCGTCTCCCAGGTGCCGTCGGGCAGCTCCGCGAGACGCTTTCGCACGGAACGTTCGACGTAGTCCTGAACCTCCTCCATACCGCGCATGACCTGGCCGCGCCCATACTTCTTGACCAGCCGCAACAGTTCGCGCTCGGCAGCCTGCGTCGCCTGCGCCTGGGAATGGATGTCGCCAATGATCGATGCCGGATCGCGCGTGTTGGCCGCAATCATGTTGGCGACGTCGGAGCAGAAGCGGCCGCGCTGGAACAGGCGCAACGGCGTGATCCGCAGGCCTTCGCGGAACATGTCGCGGGCGGTGACGTCGAAGGAACCCGGCACTGAGCCTCCAAGATCCGACCAGTGTCCGTTCGACTGGGAGAAGCCGATCAGTTTGTCTTCGTCGAAGATCGGCCGGACGAGCCGAACATCGCTGAAATGCGTACCGCCGGCATAGGGATCGTTGATTGCGTAGACGTCGCCGGGTGCCATATCGCCTTCGAAGACTCGGATCACCTCCTTGCACGTGTTGTGCAGCGTGCCGACATGGACCGCGATGTCGTAGTTGCCCTGGGCGACAGAGTTGCCATCGGCGTCGTGCAGGGCGTTCGAAAAGTCTCGGTTGTAGATGACGAAGGAATAGCAGGTGCGAAGCATCTGTTCGGCCATCTGGTCGACAGTGGTGATGAAGGAGTTCTTCAGCACCTCGAACGTTACCGGATCGAGGCCAGGGCTCGTTTCAATCAGCTTTGTCATGTCTCAGCCTTTCGTCACGATGAGAATGTTCAGGAAGCCATCGACGGTCGCGCTCATTCCCGGCGGAACCACGGTGGTGGAATCGAACTGTTCGACAATGGCGGGCCCTGTGAAGGCAGCGCCGGCGCTGAGTTGCTCACGCTCATACATGGCCGCGTCATGAGATGCGCCGTCGAACCAGACGCTGCGGCGGCCGACCGGCTGTGGCTTATGCGGCAAGACTTCATGCCGCGGTATCTCGGCTTTCGGGACGATGCCGATCGCCTTGACCGCGATGCGGAAGATCGACACCGGCGCCTCTTCGCGGCGGTAGTTGAACTCGCGTTCGTGCTCGTTGTGGAATGCCTCGATCAGCGAGCAGATGCTCTCGATCCGCGCCGGCGCTGACACCGCAAGCGAGCGCCACTGTCCCTGGTACATCATCTCGACCGTACGCTGCAGCGCCATGTCTTCCCGCGCCACGCCCTCATGGGTCAGACGCTCAACGGCCTGTTCTTCCATCAGAACAAAGGCTGTCTGCATCTCGGCGGGCGAGACCGTCGAAGCATCGGCCATGAAGCTTTCGGAGAAATCGTGCTGCACGTCGACGAGAAGGCAACCGAGCGCGGAGGTGACGCCGGGATTGGGCGGCACGATCACGGTTGGAATCGAAAGCTCCTTCGCCACGGCCGCTCCGTGCAATGCGCCTGCACCGCCGAATGCGACGAGCGCAAAGTCGCGCGGGTCATAGCCTCGGCTGATGGAGAGAAGCCGGACGGCATTGCCCATATTGGCGTTGGCGACGGCGATGATCGCCTCGGCCGCTTTGTGGATTTCCATGCCGAAGGGTGCCGCCACCGTCTCCTGCACCGCCTGGGCGGCCAAGGCGGGGTCGAGCGTGATCTTGCCGCCCGCAAGGCTGGTGCCGAGACGGCCGAGCACGACATTGGCGTCGGTGTTGGTGGCAGTGCGGTTGCCATTCTTGTAGCAGGCCGGACCTGGAAAAGCGCCGGCGGACTGCGGTCCGTTGCGCAAGCTGCCGCCTTCGTCCTGCCATGCCAACGACCCGCCGCCTGCACCGATGGTCAGCACCTCGATGGAGGGAAAGCGGATCGGATATCCGAATTCGATGTACCAGTCTTTTGTGATGCGCGACTCCCCGTTCCATGCGAGCGAGACGTCGGTGCTGGTACCGCCCATGTCGAAGCCGATCGAGTTCGGGAAGCCACAGAGATTTCCGATGAAGCGGCTTGCGATCGCGCCGGCAGCGATGCCCGATCCTGCGAGCCGAGCTGAGAAATCCCTGACGCTTGCGGGTGTCATGACCCCGCCACCGCTGTGCAGCAACAGGAGATCTCGCTTGTATCCGGCCGCTGCAAGCTTTTCTCCGAGACGCGACACGTAGTCGACGACGACCGGGGCGCAGACGGCGTTCGCCATGGTGGTGGAAAAACGCTCGTGCTCGAAGATTTCCGGCATCACTTCCGAGGAGATCGAGACCGGCAGATCCGGCATGGCCTCCTTCAGGATCTCACGCATGCGGCGCTCATTGGCACCGTTGACATAGGAGTTCATGAAGCAGACGGCTATGGACTTGACCTGCCGTTTCACGAGAATTTCCGCGACGCGGCGCGCAGCCTCTTCGTCCAGCGCTTCCAGGATCGTGCCCTCGGCACTGACCCGTTCCCGGACTGTCAGCCGGTCGCGGCGCGGGATATAGGGCTTGGCGACATCCTTGTAGGTGTCCCAGAGGTCTTCCTTGTTGGCGCGACGGATCTCGACAACGTCACGGAAACCCTCGGTGCAGACCATTGCGGTGCGTGGCAGGCGGCGGGTGATCAGCGCATTGGTGGCAACCGTCGTGCCATGAGAGAACATCGTCACCTCGGAAAGATCGATGCGGCCCTGCTCCACGCCATTCATGATGGCCTGCATGGGATCATCAGGCGTGGAGGCGGTCTTCTCGATGCGGATCGCGCCGCTATCTTCGTCCATGATACAGATGTCGGTGAAGGTCCCTCCGACATCGACGGCAACTCTTATTCGGCTCATGACAGTTCCTTCGTAGGGTCTTTGCGGGCAAAGCCCGGCCCCATCGCCCCTTGCCGGGGTGACGTCGCAGTAAATGGTGGAATTGGCCCGGACTTCGTCGGGTCTAGTGCCGCTCTCTCGAGGTCGAAGCGCGACCCGCCCGGCTCGCTGCTTCGCGACGGGTATCGGTCGGTGCGCAGCCGAACCGCGTCCGGTAGTGCTTGCAGAACTGAGACTGGTCGGCGAAGCCCCAGCGGTAAGCGATCTCGGCAACGCTGCTGATGTTGGTCACCGACATCAGCTCCTCGGCGCAAAGTTCAAGCCGGGCGTCGCGGATGAAGCCGTTGATCGACTGGTTGCTGTCCTGAAAAAGAACCTGCAGGTAACGCAGGGAGATGCCGCAGGCATCGGCCACAGCCTGCGGGCCGAGGCCGGAATTCTTCAGGTTGTCGCGAATATACTGCTCGGCGCGATGCAAATGGCCGGCCCGGATCGACGAGATGCTGCTGTCCAGCACGCGATCGTCACTCACGATCGACAGGCACAGCATTTCCAGGATGTGCCTGCCCATCATCTCACGAGCGACTTCAGTGATCTCATCGACATGGCCGATCGTGGTTCGCACCGTGTCGAGAAAGAGCGCGGCGATGCCTTGGGTAGCGTCGAAACTGAGTGCACTGAGCCGTTCGGCAGATCCGATCCGTGCCCGAACGCTCGATGACGGCACCTTCAGGACCCACAGCGCGTTTGGCTTGCCGTGCCAGAATTCGTAAGGCGCATCTCCCCTCTCAAGGAGGAAGCCCCCCGGACCGCAATTGACGGTCCTCGATCCTTGCGAGAAATTCACCTCCGACATCTCCGGGATGGTGACGAGCAGGCTGGCGTCACGCTCGTTGAGGAAGTGGCGGCGATGGCGACGATAGCTTACAGCATCGCAGCGCATTTTAGACACGCTGACGAGCCCGAGAGAGAAGGTTTCCAGCGTGCCTGAAAATTCACGACGGTTCCGATACTCGGTGTCGAGCGGAAAATAGGCTTCGGTAACAGCGGCTTGCCAGGCATCACCGCCTGCGGGACCGCCGATCGTATCGACGACGTATTTCATTCCCCGACCTTTCTGTTTGGCCCGGTTGTCCCGGTGTTTTTCTGAAGATTACAGGAATTCGCCGGCGCGTATTGGTCAAAAACGAATAAACTTATGTGGTCGTTTGGCAGTTAGCTCGCTTTCGGCAGGTTCGCGTGGAGAGCAGCATCCCGGCTTGGTTCCCTGCGGCTACGCTCCCAGGAAAGTCCCGGGACCGAAGCCAGCAGGGCACGCGTGTAATCGGATTGAGGATGCGCAAGCACCCGCTCCACGGACCCGTTCTCCACGATCTTTCACCTTGCATGACGACAACGCGGCTGGCGATTACCGACGCCACGCGAAGATCGTGGGCGATGAAAAGCATCGACAGGCCGATTGCGTCATAACCGATCCACTACGATGACGCGCACCTTGGCGGGCCCCGCTAAACGGGTGCCCTGGGCAACCTGGCGTTGCCCGGTTCGTCGACGTTCTGTTACAACGCAAGACAGCAGCAGTTTGGATCGGTGAAGGAGTGGTATTGCCTGGTGAACCGAAAGTCCGCGACGACTCTTCGCCAGCCCGCCTGATAGCAGCCATTCGACAATTGGTTGCGGATGGCATCGTCATCGAGGGCGGCGATTTCAAACCAGCAGATCGAGATTGGCTGCTCGAAGAAGAACTGTCTCTGGGCAATGTCGTGCCGGCGCGACGTCGTGAGTTTCGCGCCGGACGCATTTACGCAAGGCAGGCATTGCGGGGCCTGGGCATTCCTGAAAGCGTCATCCCGATTGGACACGATCGGGCGCCGGTCTGGCCGACAGGTATTGTCGGTTCAATCTCTCATACCCGAAGCCTGTGCGCTGTCGCCGTCGGATTGTCCGCCGATTGCCTCGGCATCGGAATCGACATCGAGGAAGATTCTCCGCTTTCCGACGAACTGACAAAACTGGTGTCGCTTGCTTCGGAATTGAAAGAGCGGGACGTGATCGAAGGGCGCCTAGGCTACGACCTGCCAAAGCTTCTGTTCGTGATAAAGGAAGCCTTCTACAAAATGCATTTCCCGCTCAACCGGCGCTTTTTGACGTTTCATGATGTTCGTATCGAACTGGATGTGGAGAACGCCAAAGCCATGGTCATTCGATCAAGCCGCCTGGCGGCGGCCGACAATGGCTGCTTTGAAGGCCGCTTCGGCAACAGCGATGGAACCTTGTTCTCGTGTTTTGACGTCTCTGCGCATTGACAGCCACGCAGCCAGCCAGCACTCAGTGAACCCGGCATGGGCTCTATTCCTAATCAACCTCGATCCCGGAGCGGTATCTGATGGACACTATACGTGGCCATGTGGACCGGCATGCCGGACACAATCCGCAATCGGTGGCCGTTCTGGCCGCGGGACGCCCACCCCTCACCTATGAAGGGCTGGGGCGCCAGATCCACTATGTCGGCGAAAAGCTGGCGCTGGAAGCTGTCGGGCCAACGGGCCGCGTCGCGCTCATCCTGCCCGAAGGAGCGGAAGCAGCGGTTGCGATCGTGGCGGTGGTAGCCAATGCGGCATGCGCTCCGCTGAACCCGGCATGGCCCGCATCTGAGCTTGAAGCACAGCTCAGCGCGCTAGGTGCCCAAGTCCTGATCGTGCCGCACGGCTGGGAATCGCCGTTGCTCGCCTTGGCGGCGTCACTGAACATCCGGATCCTGCAACTCGTTTCGCAGCCCGATGCGGCGGCCGGGACCTTCTCGCTGACAGCCGCTGGTCGAGGGCATCGCGGTGACCAGCCGTTGGCTGCGCCTGACGATGCCGCACTGCTCTTGTTCACATCGGGCACGTCTGCGCGGCCCAAGCTGGTACCGCTGACACATCGAAACCTTTGCGTTTCGGCGCGCAACATTTGCGCGGCGGTGGATCTCCGGCACACCGACCGGTGCTTGGGCATGATGCCCCTGTTTCATATCCATGGCATCAGCAGCCTTTTGTCATCGCTGGTATGCGGAGGCTCTTATATCAGCGTGGAGGGCTTTTCCGCCGACCGCTTCTTTAGCTGTCTCAGCGACCTCAAGCCGACCTGGTATACGGCTTCCCCGGCCGTGCATCGCACGATCCTCGATCAGATCCGTCTCTGCCGCGAAGACCCGCGCCAGAGCGGATTGCGCTTCATTCGCTCGGCTTCGGCGCCAATGCCGCCACAGCTGATCGCGGATACCGAAAGCGCGTTCGGCGTACCGTTTGTCGAAGCCTACGGGATGACCGAGGCGGCGCCGCAGATTGCGAGCAATCGCCTTCCGCCGTTCGAACGCAAGCCAGGCTCCGTGGGCAAGGCTGCCGGTCCAGAAATTGCCATTATGAATGAAGCCGGACGTCTGTTGCCGCCCGGCGGGAGTGGCGAGGTGGTCATTCGCGGCCCAAATGTCATGCACGATTATGATGATCGCACTGACAACCAAGCCGCTTTCATCGATGGCTGGCTGCGGACAGGCGACATAGGCCACCTCGATGCCGAAGGTTATCTGTTCGTCACCGGCCGCCTGAAGGATATCATCAATCACGGCGGCGAAAAGATCTCGCCGCGGCTGGTGGAGCAGATCCTGCTCCAGCATGCCGCGATCGGACAGGCGGTTGTTTTCGGCGTTCCCCACCTGGTGCTCGGCGAGACGGTCGCCGCAGCGGTCGTGCTCAAGGCGGGGCAGAAACAATTTACGCCGGTTCAGCAGATCCGCGACTTTGTCGCCGAGCGGCTGGCACGCTCGAAGGTGCCGCAGTGGATCGTTGTGGTGGATGAGATCCCCGTCGATTCCAGCGGAAAGGTCAATCGCAAACATCTGGCCCTGACGCTCGCTCTGCAACAACAGAACGCTCAACGCGATCCGCCACAGACTGGCAAAGTGATTGCCCGAACCGCCACTGAGCGCCGGGTGGCGGCGGTTTTTGCCGAAGTTCTGGGAATCGAACCGCCCGGCATTCATGACGATTTCCTCGACCTGGGCGGTCATTCACTTATCGCCATGCAGGTTCTCGCCAGGTTGCAGGAGATATTCCAGGTTACGTTGCCGATCGATTGCATGTTTGAACGCCCGACCACTGCGCGACTTTCGGAGCGCATCGGCGAGCAGATGGCCGATCTCGTAGCGGATGGCAGAGCGCGACTGGAGCAAGGATCGACGACTTCTACGCAGGCCGCGAAACACATCCCCCGGCGGCAAGGAGGAACGCTCGCACGGCTCTCCTCCGTGCAAAAGCGCGTCTATTTTCTTGATCGGATGGGTGCCGGCGGCGCCTACAATATGTCGGCCTCGCTCTGGCTGACAGGCCCGCTCGACGAGCGTGCATTGGCGCTGTGCCTCGACGAAATTCGCCGACGTCACGACATCCTGCGCACGACCTTTCACATGCGCGAGGGCGGACCAGTGCAAGTGGTTTCCGAATTTCAGGAAACCAGGCTGGTGATGATTGATCTGTCCGGCCACAAGGCGGACGCACGAACCGCCGAGGCAAAGCACCTCGCCAGCCAGGACGCTGGCGAACCGTTCGACCTGGCGCAAGGTCCCCTGTTTCGCGCCAAGCTGATCCGGCTGACATCCGACGAGCACGTCCTGCTTCTGACGATGCACCACATCGTTTCCGACGGCTGGTCGATCGGCGTCCTCTACACCGAGTTGAGGCAACTGTACGAAGCATTTCATGACGACAGGGCGTCGCCGCTCGATGACTTGCCGCTTCAGTACGGCGACTTCGCAGCCTGGCAGCAGCACGGCGTCGAGGCCGGCGAATTCGAGCGCCAGACCGGTTACTGGATCCGTCAGCTCAAGGAGATGCCGCCGGCCTTCACGCTTCCGACGGACCGCCCTCGCCCGGCCATTCAATCCTATCGCGGCGGCACCATACAGGCCCTGATCGACCGTCAAACGACGGATCAACTTAAGGCGCTGGGTCAAAGCCATAATGCGACCGTGTTCATGACGTTTCTGGCGGCCTTCAAGACATTGCTCCACCGCTACAACGGGCAAGACGATTGCGCCGTCGGCGTGCCGATCGCAAACCGCCCGAGCAAGGAGTTGGAGCCGCTGATCGGGTTCTTCGCCAACACGCTGGTTTTGCGAACGCCGCTTGCGGGCGACCCGTCATTCCTGGAATTGCTCGGCCGCGTCCGGTCGACGGCGCTTGACGCCTACGCGCACCAGGATGTTCCTCTCGAGCGCATCGTTGAACAGTTGAATATCCCGCGCGATCCCGGCCATGCGCCGTTGTTCCAAGTCATGTTCGCGTTTCAGAACATCCCAGGGTTGCCAGGCTCGGTCTTGCCCGCTCAGTCGGCAACTGATCACGTGGCGGGACCTTGCTTCGATCTCGCGCAAGGTCTCTCAGCGGAACCTGTGCGCATCGACAAGGTGACGGCGAAGTTCGACCTTACTCTGTACCTGTCGGAAACCCCGGAAGGGATGTCCGCGACTTGGCAATTCAACGCTGATCTGTACGAGCCGGCCGCGATCGACCGGCTGGCACGGCATTTCCAGACCTTGCTCGAAAGCATAGGAAGCGATCCCGGGCAAAGACTGTCGGAACTGTCCCTGTTGCCTGAGGTCGACCGCCGCCAGATCGAAATCGACTGGAACCACACCGAAGCCAGCGAATTGCTGGGGCAGGATTATGTCCAGCTGTTCGAAGCGCAGGTCGAGCGAACACCTGATGCCACAGCCGTGCTGGGCGGGGACCGGCAGTTCACTTATCGGGAGCTCAACGAGCGAGCCAGCCGGTTCGCGCGGTATTTTCGCCGCAGCGGCGTTGCCCGCGAGACATTGACAGCGATCTGCCTGCCGAGGTCTGCCGAGATGCTGGCGGTGCTGCTCGGGGTGTGGAAGGCCGGCGGTGCGTTTCTGCCCCTCGACCCCGAACATCCGTCCGAACGTATTGCTTTTATGCTGCGTGACGCCGGCGTGAGCTTGCTCATCACCGAGACATCGCTGCTGCCAAAATTCCCCTCCACGTTTCAGTCGATGGCCATCGACAGCTCCGACCACACCCGAACCATCTGCATCGACGCCTGCCATGCTTCCCTAGCGCTGGAGGACAGTCACAACGTTGGCACCATCCCTGCGTCCGACGCGCTTGCCTACGTGATCTACACGTCAGGCTCCACAGGCAAACCCAAAGGCGCGATGATCACGCAGGCGAATGTCGGCCACTATGCGCAGGCGATGGTCCGCGCTGTCGCAATCCGTCCGGACGACATCTACCTGCACACGGCTTCGTTCTCGTTTTCCTCCTCGATACGGCAGTTTGCCGTTCCGCTCTCCTGCGGTGCGGCCGTGGCCGTTGCTTCGGCCGAGGAACTCCGCGATCCGCATTTGCTGTTCGAGATGGTACGCCACCAGCGCGTATCAGTGCTGGACCTTGTTCCATCATTCTCGGCCGGCTGCCTGCAGGTCTTGATGTCGCTCGATCAACCCGTGCGGGCAAGCTTGCTCGACAATCAGCTACGGCTCGTGCTTTCAGCCAGCGAGCCCTTGCCCAGCGCCTTGATAGAAAAATGGCGGCACCTCTGCAGACCCGGGACAAGATTCATCAATATGTTCGGCCAGACCGAGACGACAGGGATCGTGATGATCTATCCCGTCCCGGCCGAGGGCGGCGCGGCGAAGGTCGTCCCGATCGGTCGGCCGATTGCCAATACGCAGGCCTATGTGCTGGACACGTCCCGCCGCCCGGTGCCGGTTGGCATCGGCGGTCACTTGTATGTCGGCGGCGGCGGTATAGGAGCCGGCTACATCAATCATCCGGAGCATACGGCGAAGAACTTCGTCCGAAATCCGTTCAGCCCGCATGACGGCGCGCGGCTCCATCGAACCGGCGATCTGGCCCGATACCGGCCTGACGGGACGATCGAAATTCTCGGCCGCGCCGACGAACAGGTGAAGATTCGCGGTTTCCGTATCGAACTGGGCGAGATCGAGGCTGCGATTCACACACACCCGGACGTGCGCGAATGTGTCGTCGGCGTGGTGGAGGATGCTGCCACAGACGATAATATCGGCGATCGCAAATGTCTGGTGGCCTTCGTTGCGGCCAATGAGCAGCATGATGCGCAAGTGCCTGCTCTGTCCGGGCGCCTGCGCGAATTTCTGAAGCAGCAGCTCCCGGAATACATGCTGCCGCAACGCATCGTCATGCTGCAGCGCTTGCCTCGCACGTCGAACGGAAAAGTCGACCGACGGGCACTGCTCACCAAGGAGGCGCAGACGGCTCGATCAACTGTCGTGACGCATCCCTCCAGCCGGGTCGATCTGCGCGTGGTCGCGCCAACCGACGACGAGACGATCCTGACGGGGGTCTGGAAAAAGGTGTTGCGGCTCGATGAGGTTGGGCTACACGACAACTTCTTCGACCTAGGCGGCAATTCCATCCTGAGCATCAATGTTGTTGTCGAAGCCAGCAGGGCCGGTCTGCACGTCGATCTGCGTCAGCTCTATCAGCATCAGACGATCACCGATCTGGCTCGCGCAGTCGCCCAGGCACGGCATGACATCGGGCCAACCGTCGCGGCTGCACCGGCATCGAGCGGAAATGGCGGGAAAATTCTGGTGACGATTGAAAGCCTTCGCGTCTACGGTCGCGAAGCGCTGACACGGGCTGGATTGAGCCTCAAGGGTGCGGAAATCGTCGCGGAAGTCCAACTCGAGGCGAGCCTGCGCGGACAGCCGACGCACGACATGGTCAGCATTCCGCGTTATGCCGTGCGGATTGCCTCGGGCAAGATCAACGCCGATCCTCAAATACGGATCGAGCACGAGACCGCCACCATCGCGCGGATCGATGGCGACAACGGCCCGGGCCAGTGGGTCAGCACGGTGGCGATGGACCTCGCCATTCAAAAGGCGGGCAGGCACGGCGTTGGAATTGTCGGCGTCCGCCGCTCCAACCATTTCGGCGCCGCCGGCCACTATGTCTGGCAGGCAGCGAAGAACGGTCTCATCGGGCTCTGCACGACCAACGGACCGCTGATCCTGGCACCGACGGGCGGGGTCACGCCGACATTCGGCAACAATCCGCTCGGTGTCGGCATTCCGGCAGGGCGACATTTCCCTATCCTTCTCGACGTCGCCATGAGCGTCGCGCCTCGCGGCAAGATCGGCCTGTCCGTGGCGGAAGGCAGTCCGTTGCCGCCGGGCTGGATTCTCGACCGGTCGGGGCGCCCTTCGACCGATCTCGGCGATCTCGCCGCAGGGCTTGGCGTGCCGATCGGCGGACACAAGGGATATGGCCTGGCCCTGGTGATGGAGGTGCTTGCGGGCGTGCTCAGCGGCGCGGGTTTTGGCAGCGATCACCATCAGGACAGATTGCGCGAGAGCGCCCAGGCGCCCGACTACGGCCATTTCTTCATGGCGCTGGATCCACAGCGATTCATGCCGGCGTCGGAATTCACCGAGCGCGTCGACCGCCTGATCGAGCAGACCAGGAACGGCGAACGTGCCGAAGGCGCCACCGAAATCCTGATCCCCGGCGAAATGGAATTGCGCGCCCGCGAGGAGAGCCTGAGGGAAGGTGTGCGGTTGCGCTCATCAACTTACAGGGCTCTCGTCGCCTATGGACGGAAGGCAAAGCTCGACGCCGAACTGAGTGCCGTGACCGAAAACCAGCTTGCAGAGGGCCATGGCTGAACACTTGCACGATCCCGCGCCCGATCTGAATGGTCGCATGATGGCGTTCGACCGGGCCGAGTTGGAGCAGACCATCCCGGCGCGTTTCGACACAGTGGTCCGCAGGTATGGCTCGCACGTGGCGATTGGCGGCGACCGGCATCGATGGACATACGACGACGTTAAACGACGCTCCAATCAGCTGGCCCGGGCAATCCTCGAGCACACGCAGCCCGGGCGCGGATGCGTCGCCTATCTTGTCGACCATTCGCCGGACATGGTGATCTGCGCGCTGGCGGCGCTCAAGGCGGCAAAGGCATTCCTTTGCCTCCATCCTGGTATGCCGCTTGCAGCACAGCGCGACATACTCAGCGATGCGGCGCCGGATCTGCTGCTTACCGATGCGTCTCACGCGCCTGCCGCGCATGACCTTGTCGATGACCACAGGCGGGTTCTCCTGCTTGAGGACATCGACGCGCGTTATTCGGCTGATGCGTTGCATATTCCGATGGACCCGGGTGACCCGGCCGCAATCTTCTACACCTCTGGAAGCACCGGGCGGCCGAAAGGGGTCGTGAAAAGCCATCGCACCGTGCTGCATCGGGCCTGGCTTTGTGCCCGGTATGACGGGGTGAACTCCACAGACCGGCAGTCCCTCCTGACATATTGCAGTTTCGCCTCATCGGAGGCGGACGTCTTCGGCGCGCTTCTCAACGGAGCCACGCTGGAACTCTACGATGCTGCATCGGGTGGTCTCGGTGGTCTCGGGGCGTGGATTGATAAGCGTCGCGTAACCTTACTGCACCCTCCGGTGATGTTGTTTCGCAAGTATCTGTCGATGCTCGCGGGCTCGGGCCTGCATCCATCGGTACGCTTGGTGGCGCTGGCGGGTCAAACGGTCGTTGCCTCGGACGTCGAGCAATGGCGCCATCACTTCGCGACGTCCTGTGCCTTGCGCCATCGCTTCTCTTCCACCGAAGCCGGTCACATCGCGGTGGCTTCGGTAGCTCCGGGCGAGTTGCTCGCGCCAGGCACGGTACCGGCGCCGCGACCAGTCGCGGACAAGTCTCTCCTGGTCGTCGATGAAGATGGCCAGCCGGTCGAACAGGGAGGCGTCGGCGAACTCGTCGTCCGCAGCGCTTTCCTGGCAGACGGTTATTGGCGGCAGGCGTCCGAAACGGCAAAGCATTTCGGCACCGACCTCAATTTTCCCGATCAGCGTGTGTTTCACACCGGCGATATCGGGCGTTTATCGAGCAACGGTCTTGAATTCCTCGGACGGCGCGACGACCAGGTCAAGATTCGCGGGTATCGCGTTGAAACGCGGGAAATCGAGCAGGCTTT
This sequence comes from Mesorhizobium sp. M6A.T.Ce.TU.002.03.1.1, assembly GCF_003997275.1. Classification (NCBI taxonomy): domain Bacteria; kingdom Pseudomonadati; phylum Pseudomonadota; class Alphaproteobacteria; order Hyphomicrobiales; family Phyllobacteriaceae; genus Mesorhizobium; species Mesorhizobium sp. M6A.T.Ce.TU.002.03.1.1. Next base: position 35,001 of record NZ_RZTI01000007.1, on the reverse strand, counting down.
CCTGCTGCTTCCAATGGTGAATGAAGTCGCGGTCATCACCGAACTTCGCCAGGATGCGCACTCCCTTGCCGCCTTCGTCGTGATAAAACAGGGAGCCTTGTTTCAGACTGACGCATTAAGGGCCAGCTTGAGGTCGATCCTCCCACAGTGGAAAATTCCGGGCCGAATCCACGCGATCGAGTCGTTGCCGCTGACGCCAACCGGCAAGATAGACAGGCTGCTTCTGCAGCAATATTTGCAGGCACCTAGTGGCCCCACCAACAACGGCCAGACCGCGCAATCGTCCGACAGGAAAGTGAACGGGCCAACTGCAAAACTGATCAAGAGATGGAAAGGGCTTTTTGCCTGGGCTGGTATTCGGTGAAAGGCGAGCGACCATTCAGGATCGGCATACCTGCTGCGTCTCTCGATCAAAGGAACAGCGCCCGCTTGGTCGCTGCGATGAGTCCTTGTTAGCCGCACAGGCTGTGAGTTAAAAGCACGCAAGCATTCGATGTACCGCCAAGCTTCCCAAAAGGCGGACGATCATCGATCCAGGGGGCTTGCCGATGAACGTGCGGCCAATTATCCAGCCTATCCGTGCGATACCGAGCGACGGTCCCGCGCATGTTATTGCCGGCATCTTCGCCACGGAACTGCAAATTCCGACCGCGGACATCGACGATAGTTTCTTCGATCTCGGGGGCGATTCGCTGACCGCCGAAACTCTCGTTCTTGCCGTCCAAAACCGGTTCGGCATCAAGCTCCAGACTTCGGTCCTGCTGGCGGCGCCGACGCCGCGTGAATTTGGCAGGCTGGTCGCGTCCTTGACGCCAACCCACCCCGCACGGCAACTCATTGTGCCGGTATCCGGCGGTTCCGGCCATGAGCCGATCGCAATGATCCACGGCATTTCGGGATCGGCGCTGTTCGCCAATCGCTTCGGAAAGCGCCTCAAGGAGAAATACGCGGTGATGGCCGTGCGCGGCATGGGTCTTGAGCCCGGCGAAACACCGTATTCCAATCTGGACGAAATAAGCGCCAACTATTTTGAAGGCCTGACCTCAGTGACAGGCCGACACCCACATATAATCGGCGGCATCTGCCTTGGCGGTTTGCTTGCGATCGAGGTCGGGCGCCTCACCTATGAAGTGACTGGCGAGCGGCCTGCGCTGCTGCTCATCGATCCGCCGCCGCTCGGCTCGGCCTGGCTGAAGCCGATACCGGACGACCGCATGACCGCCAGCAGGCGGCGCCAGATCACGCGCAAGGTCGTCTATTGGCGCCTGCTTCGCGACGGCTTGGATGCCGCTGGGCTGGGACAAACGCGCATCGGGCGTCACACCCGGCAGAAAGCATTCAAGAGCGCCCTCGTCCGCGCCGCTGCCGGATTCTCGCCTTCGTCTTACCCCTGCGATATCCTGGTTCTCGCCAGTTCGGAATGGAGCGCCGCAACGGTGGAGCAATACAGGGGCTGGGCGTCTGAAAAAACCAGGATAAAAACCGTTGTCGTCCCGGGCACGCACGACAAGTTTCGCGAAGCCAACATGGAGGCGATCGACGACGAGATCATCGCATTCCTCGCGGCCAGAGACGTTGCCGTGATGCGCGAACCCGCCTCGCTATAGCATCGCGGGGATCAGCGCCCAAGCCTTCCCGATGACAAGCCTTCCCGATGAAAGGATGGAAGGATTCGAAGGTCCGCGAGACGGGCTGCAGCTGCCCGGCGACGGTGTGGAAACCGACCAGCGCCATTTCAAGCCTCAACAACTACGAGATGGAGAAGCGCGGCGAATTTCCCGCGTCGTTTCAATGTGCCAATCGACATGCAACTTACGCCTGCGCGCGGCGAGGCGCACTCTACGGGACAACGAAATTCCTGCCTGCAGCGAACAGGTCGCGACGGCCAACGCTCACTTTGCCGCGTCGGATGCACTCGAATCAACCGAGCGTCCCGTCGTCAGGCCATCACAATTTGGAACGCCCTGAAGCCGGCAAAGAGCTGGCGCTAACCACCGTCACTTTTCGCTCAGCGGAGCGCAAGGACGAAAGTGCGTCCTGGGAAATGCCCTCGTCGGTGATCACCTCGTCGATTTCGGAAATATCCGAAAGCGTGCAGAAACCAGGTGCGGTGAACTTCGAGCTGTCGACGAGCAGGATCGTCTTGCGGGCGGAAGAGATCATGGCGCGCTTGAGCGACGCCACCTCGAGCGAGGTTTCCGTCAGCAGCGTGCCCGTGACGGCCGAAGCGCCGGTCATGCAGAGGTCGGCATGAAGCGTTCTGATGAAACTCTCGCCCGGCTCACCGGCAAGGTGCCGATAGCCAGGACGGACAGTGCCGCCCGGCAGGATGATGCGCCAGGATTTGATGTCGGCCGCGAAATCGGCGATCTGGAGACTGTTCGTCACCACGGTCAGCGGCAAATCCCGCTCGGCGGCGGCGCGCACCACCTCCATGACGGTCGAGGAACTGTCGAAGATGACGCTGTCGCGAGCACTCAGCCGCTGCGCGGCCTCGCGCCCGATCGCTACCTTCTCGGCGTGCTGCAGTTCCGCATTGACGGTCATCTCGCGTTCGAAGGTGGCGCGCATCGGCTGCAGCAAATGTGCGCCACCGTGGGTGCGTTCGAGATACCCCTTTTCCACCAGGTGTTCGAGGTCGCGCCTTACCGTTGATTGCGATCCGCCAATCGTGTCGGCGAGCTCCTGGATGCTGGCCGCCCCGCTGACCCGCAGGTGCTCCAGGATGAGAGCCCGCCGCTTGGCGGGAAGCATCTCGACGCGTCTGCTTGGAGAGTCCATGCTTCACCCGCTCGGTAGCCGACGGCGAGGTCGACGGATTTCAGGCCAGATCGTTCAATCTCTACCAAATCGTATAGCCGCAATCCACAACCACAACCGCGCCGGTCATAGCGCTCGCAGCATCCGAGGCAAGGAAGAGGATGGAAGCGGCAATCTCGTCGGGGCGCGCAACGCGCCTCATCGGCGTCATCTCCATCCACACCGGCATCAGCTTGTTGTCAGTGAAGCCGCCGCGCGACATGACAGTATCGACATAGGTCGGCGCGACACAGTTTATCCTCACGCCGCGCTCGGCCCATTCTCCGGCAAGGCTGCGTGTCATGTGGTGAACGGCGGCCTTTGCGGTGTTGTAGTGCACCTGACGCTGCGGCTTGTTGGAAATCAATCCGGACATGGAACCCAGCGTGACGATCGCGCCACGGCCACGTTCGAGCATGGGTCTTGCGAATTCCCGGCATGACCAATAGGCGCCATTCAGGTCGACGTCGATCACCTTCAGCCATACGTCGTCGCTCATATCCTCCCCGCCTGTGTCGGGCCAGGCGATCCCCGCATTGGCGATCAGGATATCGACCGCGCCGTGACGCTCATTGGCAGATCGAGCGGCTGCGGCAACGGCCTTGGAATCGGTTACGTCGAGCTGTACCGCTTCGACCTGGTGGCCCTTCCGCTTTAGCTCGTCACGCCCCGCCTCCAACACCTGAGGATCCATGTCCGATATGGTAACCCGTGCGCCAGCCTCCGCGAGCGCTTCGGCCGTCGACAGGCCGATGCCGCGGCCGCCGCCGGTGATGAAGGCAGTTTTACCGTCAAGTCGGAACCGTTCGAGAAACATGGAATTTGTCCTTCAGGCGCGTTGGAGTGCGGGACCGGCGTCGGCGTGGCGGTGTTGTCCGAGGATGAGCAGACAGCCTGCGGTGAAGCTGTCACCCAGGCCGAGCGTCGTCACTGGCTTCTCCAAGTAGGGAGAAGCGCAGGCAACGAAGGTCCAGCGTCCCTTGCGGACGGGCGTTTCGAAAGGAAGTGGATGGAATTCGGCCGTCGGTGCGATCGCGATGGTTCGCGCGGGTTCTCCATTCGCCGCCCTGGCGCTGGCGATAGCGCAGCCTGCCATCAGTGCGCGTTCCTCTTCCTTTGGATCGTTCAAGGTTGCGGCGGCGGCCCATGTATCGGCATGCACGCACACCCGCTCAAGATCGAGACGCTCGCCTAGCGCCACAAGAGCCTCCATGGGATGGTGGGCGGACGGGCTCATGGCGAGCAGTTCGGAATGGCTCATTCCGAGCGAGGTGATCGCACCGCGGGAATGGGAAAAAAGCTCCTCGACTGCCTGCTGCGTGGCATAGCCCGCCAGCTCGAAATGGATCGTCTTGAGGCCGGCTGCCTTCCAGTCGCGGCTGAGAGCGAAGACGTGCCGGCTGGCGGCGCCGACATTCTCCACCGCCTCGTCGTTCAGCCCGGCAAGAAGCCCGGCTGCGGCTGACGGCGCCAGCCGGCGCGACATGGTCTCGAAATCCTGGTCATGCTGAATTCCGCGGTCGCAGAAGCGCACGATGACACGTGAGGAGCGGGTCGGCACGACGGCGCCGATCGCGCGGCCGGCGGTGAATTCGAAGATGAAGATTTCCGGGATGTGCGGACCAGCCGGGGACACTGCATCCGGCGTCTTGAGCGTCTCGCTTTCCGCCAGCAGAACGCCGGCCGGTATCAACCGCAGCATTGCCGCGTGACGATCCTCGATGGCGACCAGGGAGCGGACCCCAAGTTGCCCTAGCACCCAAGCCGCCTGAGGACCGGTTCCGCCCAGTGCATAGCGCAGCGGCAAGCGCTCGCGCAGCCACGCCGGGCCTTCCGGCCAGTCGAACCGCACCTCGCCGCCCACCCCGCGCGCGGCACGCGAAAGAAGAAGATCGGCGAGTTGCGCCGCAGGGCTGCCGTTCGGTGCGCCCAGAAGCGGCTGCATGTCGTGCATCTCGACCCGCGCATCGATGCATGCGCTGATGCCGCACAGGAACAGGCCCGCCGACGCAAGGGCATCCGCGCCAAGCGAACCGGACCGCGGATCGATCAGGGCGCGATAGCGTTCTGCGCACGATGCGACGAAACCATCCCTCACGGCCGCGCTCCTCCTCACCTCTGCCGACACTGCCAATTGCTATCATTATCTTCCACAGCGTCAATGCAATTCTGTAGCTTCGCGCCGGAATTGCGCAGAAATGGCGTTGCGGAGCCGGCTCATGGGGCATCGCAGCACGCAATTCGTGCAAATGCTCAGAGTGCGCCATTCGTTGGGGCTCCTGAATATATTATAATGAAAACAATGTGTTAATTCTAGGCAAATCCTAACTTATGGCAGATGAATGAGATTGGCGCGCCGCCACGTGCCCTCATCACGCAAATTAGAAAGATTTAGGTAGCTATTGACAGATTGTGAGAAATATCTGCCTATGACGTTGGAACGGCGAAGCAAGAGCGCGGCAACAGAGCCGCCCAAAATGTCCACCGAGGAACAACTATGGTCACGAGACTCGACAGGAAGCTGGCAAACATTCGCGCCGGCCGCTACAAGCCGACCGATTTCGTCATTGCCGATGCCAAGGACAGCGACGTTGGCGCCGGCGTGACCGCTACAGGCTTCGACTATTCGGTCAAGCCGCCGCGCCGCCGTAGCCGCCAGGAGTTCATCGCCCAGATCGAGGAGATCATCAAACAGGACATCGTCGACATCATGCTGGTGTCGCAGTCCAACCTTGATCTTCTCGACGAGCGTGGCGCTTTCTTCGGCAGTGAGATGAAACCGGCGATCCGCGGCAATCTGGAAACGATGTGCTGGGGCGCCGTGCGTCACGGCGTCTATACCCAGAAGCCGTCGGTGCCATTCCGCGATGCCAATCTTTCGCGCGCTATCGCCAACTATCCGACGCGCGGCACGGACCTTGCTCTCTATTCGGTTTCCTTCAGCAACGATGTCGAACTCGACATCCGCACGTTGAATGCCTTTGCCGAGTTCCGCGCCGAGGCGGCTCGGACCAACTTCAAATATTTCTACGAGGTCTTCAATCCAAGCGTCGATATCGGTCTCAGCAGCGAGCAAATCGGCGAATTCGTCAACGACAACATCATCAAGTCATTGGCGAGCGTGCCGAAGGCCGAGCGTCCGCTGTTCCTGAAGACACCGTATAACGGGCCGAAGGCGATGGAAGAACTCGCCAATTTCGATTCCGAGTTGATCGTCGGCGTGCTCGGCGGCGGGGCTGGCACCACCCGCGACACGTTCGAGCTCGTCGCCCAGTCGCAGCGCTATGGCGCTCGCCTGGCGCTCTTCGGCCGCAAGATCAACCTCGCCGAGGCGCCGCTTCACCTCATCGTTTTGATGCGGGCGGTTGCTGACGGCACAATTGGCCCGGAGGAAGCCGTGCGCGCCTATCACGGCGACCTGCAGAAGCTCGGCCTGACGCCAAACCGCCCGCTCGCGGACGACCGGGTGATCACGGAAGACGTGTTGACGGTCGCAGCCGCCAAGGCCGCCTGACGCCGGAACTGGTGAGCGGCGCATGCAAAACGCTGTCGGTTAGGAAAGCGACCCTCCAATGGGTCATTGCGCCCGCGAGTAGGAGGCTCGCGACGCTCACTACGTGGTAGAAAAAGGGAGGAATACTATGAGGAAGATGCTGTTTCTTGCGACGACGATCCTCGCCGCCGCTCTTTCTGCGTCGGCGAATGCCGAGCAGAAAGAGGTGACTGTCTGGTCCTGGTTCGTGCAGAGCACGATGAACAAGTCCATCGCCGCCTTCGAGAAGGCACATCCGGACGTCAAGGTGAAATATACCTATTACAACTATTCGCCCGAATACATCACCGCCCTGAAGGCGGCGGCGGCGTCCGGGAGCCTGCCTGACGTGATCGGTCTGCAGCCGGGATCGCTCACCCAACAGTATCGCGAAAATCTTGAAGCGGTGAACGAGCGCGCCGCCAAGCAGTGGGGCGACAAGTGGGCGGAAAAGATCTTCCCGGTCAACCGCAGGCAGATGCTGATGGGCAATCCGAAGGGCGACGAAAATTATTACATCATCCCCCAGGAATCCCAGGTTCTGTGCATCTGGTACAACCGCAAGGTCTTCGAAAAGCTCAATCTTTCGGCACCAAAGACCTATGACGAGTTGAAAGCTGCGGCCAAGGCGCTGACCGACAACGGCTATATTCCGATGTTCCAGGGCGCGGCCGACGGCTGGCAGAACGAGAACGTTTTCCTCATGCTCGCCAACCAGTTCTCGCCGGGCATCGTCGACAAGGCCCAGGCGGGCGAAACGCCCTGGACAGCACCGGAACTCGTCGAGGCGATGAAGGCCTGGAAAGGCCTTTTCGACGACGGCATCTTCCAACAGGGAGCGCTTGGGGCGCATGCCTATCCGACGGGCGCTCAGCTCTTTGCACAGGGCAGGGTCGGCATGATGGCGCTCGGCTCCTGGTGGATGCAGGAAAGCAAGTTCCCTCCCCCACTGTCCGAGTTTGTCCAGAACATGGACGGCTTCGACTTTTTTTATCTGCCTCCTGTCAAGGACGGCAATCCAGCGAGCCCGCCCGTCGGCGGCATCGACATCGGCTACGGCCTGACCAAGAATGGTGGCAAGAACCCCGAAGCCTGGACTTTTCTTGCCGAACTCACCAACGGCGTTGGCCTTCAGGAGGCGTTGAATGACCTCAACGACCTCCCGGCGTTCGAGGGCTATTCGCCGAAGGGCGACATTACCGATCACGTGAAGGAGATGTCGGCCCGCTTCATGGCAGACCTGCCCAAGGCGGAAAACCAGCGCTTTGCCTCGCCGGCAGTCGCCGAGGCGCTCGACAATGCGCTTGCCGGCGTCGCGGCTGGCAGCATCGAGCCGGAAGCAGCGCTCGCCACCGTGCAGGCGGCGACCGAGAAGGCACTTGCTGCAAAGTAACCTGGGACGAACGACCGGGCGCAGACGCGCCCGGTCGCTTTCATTCTGAAATGGCAAGCATCATGAGCACAGAAGCTATGCGAGCCGGATCCACCATCGCGAAGGTCGGGCGGCGATCGGCATCCAGAGCTTCGCGGCTCTATCTTTTCGTGCTTCCGGCGACGCTTCTGTTTGTCGTCTTCATCGCCTATCCGATTCTCTGGGTCGCCGGGCAGAGCCTCTATGTCGGCACAAGCGCCGGAGCGGTCTTTGCCGGACTTGCCAACTACAGGACGGTTCTCGGCGATCCGACCTTCTGGACCGTGGTGCGCAACATGTTTCTGTGGGGCGTCATCACCATACCGGTGCAGATGCTGATTGGCGGGCTGCTCGCCTATTTCATCGAGCGCCATACCCACGCCCTTCGCGGCTTCTTTCGCACCATGTTCTTCCTGCCCGTGGTGACCTCGGTTTCGGTCATCAGCCTGGTTTGGGTGCAAATTTACGCGCCCTACTATGGCATTGCCCAGGAGTATTTGAAGCGCGTCGGCATCGTCATGGCGACGTCACCGATCGGCGACCCGGAGACGGCGATCTATGCGCTGATCATCGTCAACATCTGGCAATGGACCGGCTTCTCGATGCTCATGTACATCGCCGGCATCGCCAACCTGCCCAGCGAAGTGCTCGATGCCGCCCGCATAGACGGAGCGAAGGGCTGGCGGCTTGCCGTGCATGTGATCGTGCCGATGCTTGCCCCTGCAACGAAATCCCTGCTGCTCCTGGGCGTTATCGGCACATTGCAGACCTTCCCCATCGTGCACCTGATGACCGGCGGCGGACCGAACCGGGCCAGCGAGGTCTTCGGCACATTCATCTTCAAGCAGAGCTTCGTGCTGGGCGACACAGGCAGCGGGGCCGCGCTCTCCGTCATCGTGCTGGTCATCGCGCTCACCCTCTCGCTGATCCAGATCGCAGCGCTGGGCGCCCGCCTGACGCCCGCGGCAAGGCAGCATCCGTGATGATGCCCCTCACCCGCCTCCGAATCCGCGGCATGCTCATCCATGCCGTCCTCTTCATCGTGCTCGGCTTCTGGATGGTGCCCCAGATCTACATGCTGTCGATCGGGCTGCGCACCCCGGCTCAGGCCTTCGACGCAGAGCTCTTCACCTGGCCGGTGACCTTCGACAACTTCGTCACCGTCATTCGCGACAATCCGCTGGGGGCCATTTTTCTGAACAGCCTGATCATCACGGTTGCGACAGTGGTGATCGTGGTCGCGGTCTCCTCGCTGTTCGCCTTCGCCTGCGCAATCCTGAGGCTGAAGGGCTCGATCTTCCTCTACACCACGCTGCTCACGACCTTGATGGTTCCGCTCGCCTCCATGGTCCTGCCGCTCGCCATCCTCCTTCAGAATTTCGGCTGGGTGAACACCTATATCGGACTCATCCTGCCCTACGCGGCGCTCGGCGTGCCGTTTGCCATGGTCATCCTCAAGTCCTTCATGGAAGATGCCCCGCGTGAACTCTTCGAGGCGGCGCGGGTAGATGGCTGCAACGCCTGGCAAACCTATTGGCACGTGGCCTTGCCGCTGGTGCGGCCGGCCCTGGTCTTCGTCACGATCTGGCAGTTCATCGTGACGTGGAACGAGTTCTTCCTCGCCCTCATCGTTCTCACTAAGAGCGAGATGAAGACGCTCACCATCGTGCCCATGCAGTACTCCGGCCTCTATATGGCCAATCCCGGCGCCCTCTTCGCAATCCTTACGCTCATCGCACTTCCCCTCATCCTCCTTTATGTGCTGGTGCAGCGCGCCTTCGTGCGGGGCCTGCTCGCCGGTGCGGTCAAAGGCTAGACCCATGGCAATGCTTTCGATCGACAAAGTCACCAAGGCCTTCGGCAATACGACCGTCATTCCGGAACTGTCGCTGACAATCGAGGACGGCGAGTTCTGCGTCCTGGTGGGACCGTCGGGCTGCGGCAAGTCCACACTGCTTCGGATCATCGCCGGGCTGGAGCCGATCAGCTCCGGCCGTATCCTGATCGATGGCGTGGATATGAGCGGTGCCGAGCCACCGGCAAGAGGCGTGGCCATGGTGTTCCAGTCCTACGCGCTCTATCCGCACATGGATGTCGGCCGCAACATCGGTTTCGGCCTGAAGATCGCACGGACGCCCGCCGCCGAAATCGTTGAACGCGTAAGGCGTGCTGCCGAGAAACTGCGGCTCGGCTCCTATCTTAAGCGCAAGCCACGAGAGCTTTCCGGCGGACAGCGCCAGCGTGTCGCGATCGGCCGCGCCATGACACGCAAGCCGAAACTCTTCCTGCTCGACGAGCCACTTTCCAATCTCGACGCGGCATTGCGTGTCGGCATGCGGGTGGAGATCGCGCGGCTGAAGGCTGAACTGGCATCCACCATGGTCTACGTCACGCACGACCAGGTGGAAGCCATGACGCTTGCCGACCGCATCGTGGTGATGAATGGCGGGCGCATCGAACAGGTCGGCACACCGCTCGAGCTTTACCATCGGCCAGCCAATTTGTTCGTTGCCGGATTCATTGGTTCGCCGGCGATGAATTTCCTGAACGGCAAGGTTGCTGCCATTCGCGAGATGGTCGTGACCGTGGCTCTTTCCTGGGGACCGGTACTAGACATTCCGGTCGAGCGGCATGTCGAGCCCGGCGATCGCGTTACGCTGGGCATTCGGCCGGAACATGTCGTGCTTGCGGGCCACGGACAGGCCGATGCCCATGTCGTGCAGGCTTCCATGGTCGAACTGCTTGGCAGCGACACATTCATACATGCCAATGAACGCGAGGAAAGCCTGATCATTCGTGACAGCCGAGGCCGGATCGTGCGGGCGGGCGAACGCATCGCAATCACGCTGCCGGCTGACGTCTGCCACCTTTTCAACGAGGCCGGAGACAGAATTTCCAATGCAGCCGCCGCGCATGCGGAACGCGTCCTGCTCAAGGAGCGTGTCAACTGATCGGGCTGCCGCGACACAAGCTTAAAACTTCAAACAGGGGCTAAGAGGAAATCATGACGGATTTTCAGGGAAGAAAGATTCTGGTGACGGGCGGCAGCGGCGGCATCGGCGGCGCCACCGTTCGGCACCTGGCGCGAGCGAACGCCGACGTGATTGCTGCCGGACGCTCCCGCGAAGCGCTCGTTGCGATCGCAAAGGAGACGGGCTGCCGCACTGTGACCTTCGACCTTGCCTCGGAAGACGAGATTCGCGGCGCTCTCGAAGGGCTCGACCTCTGGGGAGTGGTCAATTGCGGCGGTTTCGGCGGCGAGATCGCGACGCCGATGGATACAGACATCGCCATTTTCGACAAGGTCATCACCATCAATGCGCGTGGTGCGCTATTGGTCACCAAATATGCAACGCAGCAGATGGTCCGCATCGGCAAGGGCGGGGCGATCGTCAATGTCTCCAGCCAGGCGGCGCTGGTCGCGCTCGAGGGGCACATTTCCTACGGCTCTTCGAAGGCTGCGCTCGAAAACATCACGCGCTGTTCGGCTTTGGAGTTGGGCAAATACGGAATCCGCGTCAACAGCGTCAATCCGACCGTGGTCATGACACCAATCTCGTCCGGCCACTGGAGCCAGCCGCATGTCGCCGAACCCTTCCTGAAACAGATGCCGCTCGGCCGGTGGGCAACAGAGGACGAAATCGCCGGCCCGATCGTGTTCCTGCTCAGCGATACGGCCTCGATGATCACCGGCGTGTCGCTCCCCATCGATGGCGGCTATACCTGCCGATGAGGCCTATGACCGCGGTCCTACCGAGAAGCTGATGCTGCCGGTTCTTCGAACTTCGCCGCGCCGGTCATGATGGCGACGACATCGGCCATGGTGTGGGTTTTCGGACTGACCACGGCCGCACGTTTGCCGAGCCGCATGATGTGGATGCGGTCGGCGATTTCGAAGACGTTCGGCATGTTGTGGCTGATCAGGACTACCGGCAGTCCACGCTGCCGGATTGCCTGGATCAGGTCGAGAACCTGGCCAGTTTCCCGCACGCCGAGTGCTGCTGTGGGCTCATCCATGATCGCAAGCTTCTTGGCGAATAGTGCCGCTCTGGCAACAGCGACGCCCTGACGCTGACCGCCTGACAGCGCTTCCACGGCGCTGCCGATCGACGGCAGGCGGAATTTCAGTTCCGCCATGCTGCGTTCTGCCTCTGCTCGCATGCCCTTCTTGTCGAGCATGCGCAGGACATTGCCGAGGAATCCGGGGCGGCGGCGTTCCCGACCCAGAAACAGATTGCTGGCGATATCGAGCGCGGCCGCAACGGCGAGATCCTGGTAGACCGTCTCGATGCCCAGCTTGCGTGCGTCCAGCGGACCCTTGAAGTGGACGGGTTGGCCGTCCAGCAGGATGTCGCCGTTGTCAGGGACGATCGCTCCGGTCAGCGCCTTGATCAGCGAGCTCTTTCCAGCGCCGTTGTCGCCAACGACCGCCAGGATTTCGCCGGAGCGCAGTTCGAAATCGACACCGTCGAGAGCGGTGATGTGCCCGTAGCGTTTGATCACGTTGCGCGCTTCGAGGACGACGCCAACTGGAGCGGTCGCCACCGGCTCTCTCGGCTCGACAGGCGTCATCACCGCCTCCCTCTGGTCAATTGATCTAGCGCGACCGCCACGATCACGAGAATGCCTGTGACCAGATCCTGCCAGAGCGGATCAATGCCGGCGAGCGTCAGCCCGTTGCGCAGGACGCCGACGATCAGCGCGCCTATCAGTGTGCCGATCAATCCGCCCCGGCCACCGAACAGGCTGGTGCCGCCGATGACGACGGCGGTGATGGAATCGAGATTGGCGGTCTGCAAGGCATTGGGGTCGGCGTTGGGGATCCGGCCGAGCGCCAGCCAGGCCGCGATCCCATAAATGAACGCCGCAAGGACGTAGACCGAGAGGAGAAGTCGGCCGACCGGTATGCCGACAAGCCTGGCGGCTTCCGGATTGTTGCCGACCGCGTAGACATGTCGCCCCCATTGGGTCTGGTTGAGAAGGAACCAGACCATTCCATAGAGGAGGAGCATGATGATGACGCCGTAGGTGACGATGAAGCCGTTCAGGCGGACGGTGTTTCCCGTCCAGCCGAGAATTTCGTCGGTGACCGGAAATGCCCCGCCCGCCGAAATCAGCCTGAGCGCGGCGGTGATGATGCCCAATATACCGAGCGTCACGATGAAGGGCGGCAGGCGCAGACCGCTGATCAGGCTTCCAGCCGCGACACCGGCCGCCGAGCAGGCGAGAACGGCCAAGCCCATGGCCGCAATCGGATCATAGCCGCTGTTGGCCAGTTTTCCGGCAAGGATGGTGCCCAATACGCATATCGCCCCCACTGCGAGGTCGATGCCGGCCGTCAGGATGATCAAGGTTTGGCCAATGGCCAAGGTACCGATGATCACCGTCTGCTGGAGAATGATCGACAGGTTTTGTGTGGCGAGAAAACGCGGATTGGTCAGGGAAAAGATCAGGCCGAAAGCGAGCAGTACAAGCAGTGGACCAACCGATGGCGTGCCGACGAACCTCGCGGCAATCTTGGACATCCTGCCGAAAGAGAGTGCTGATGCCGAATTCATAGTGCCCTCTGGAACGGTCGCCACGTTTCCCGACCTCAAGGGTTGGGCCGGAAACGAACGGGACCATGCCGATACAGATACACCGCCTTGTCGACGGCCTGTCCAGCATGGTCCCGCCGGGAGGATTCAGAAATCAGTCGCCCCAGCAGTTCTTGAGGCCCCATTCGGTATCCTTGGAGTCAATCCCTTCAACCGGCTTGTCGGTGATCAGGAACGACCCCGTATTGACGAACCCACTCGGCTTCTTGCCGTTGGTCGCATAGTCCGCGACCGCATCGACACCCATGGCCGCCATCTTGTAGGGGAACTGCATGACGGTCGCGGCGATCTTGCCGGCTTTGACGTCGCGAACGCCGGCACAGCCGCCGTCGATCGAGGTCAGCATGACATCGGCCTCTTTGCCGAAGGATTTCAACGCCGCGTAGGCGCCGGCGGCGGCTGGCTCGTTGATGGTGTAGACGGCATTGATCTCGCCATTCTTCGAGAGCAGGTTTTCCATGCCGACCTGGCCCTTGTCCTGCGCACCGTTGGTAATGGCCGAGCCGGCAATAGCCGGATCACCTTCGGCGAGCCCGAAGCCCTTCAGATATCCATTGTGCCGGAACGTATCGACCGTGCCGCCAGGCGTTCCATCGAGCATGGCAAGCACCGGCTTCTTGTCGCCGAGCGCCTTGCGGGCATAGGCGCCCTGCTCCACGCCGGCCTCGAAATTGTCCGTGGCAAACGTCGCGTCGACGGCATCGGCCGGCTCGGTCGCGGTATCGAGCGCGATCACGAGGACCCCTGCATCGCGCGCCTTCTTGATGACACCCAGCATGCCGGTCGAATTGTTCGGCGTCACCAATATACCTTTGGCGCCCGCGCTGATCAGATCCTCGATCGCAGTGACCTGGCCTTCATTGTCGCCGTCGAACTTGCCGGCGCGGGCGATCAACTTGACGCCCTTGGCCTTGGCCGCCTCTTCGGCAGCCTGACGCATTTTTACAAAGAACGGGTTGACCTCCGTCTTGGTGACGAGGCCAACAATGACTTCCTCGGCCGAGGCATGGGCGGTCACTGCAAAGGCAGTCCCGAAGAACACAAGGCCCGCAACGGTTGATTTCACGACGGTTCCGGATTTGGTGCCGGTCGACATAGGCAAAGTGGACATGAAACTCCTCCCGAGTTGTTGAACCCTTCTCCCAAAGGCCCACTGAGTAACGCATACGTTTTGCGTACCGTCAAACATTATATCCATAATTATGTATGTTTTTATACATTATTGTAGGTGTTAGCCGCGCCTCAGGGCGCGCTCTGCATGACGAGGATGCGATTCCGCAACAGAAATCGACGGGGTGGCAATCGTCCTTTCAGGCCACCGATTTCGTTTCTTCCGCCGGCCGGTCGAGAGACGCCGCCCTGTTCAGATCGTGCATGGCCTTGCGCACGGCCTGGCTGTCGCTGAGCTGCCGATAATTCTTGTAGAGAGACCGGTAGGCGGCCGCGCTTTCGCGACGGGGCCGATAGGGCGTGAAGGTGCGCGCGCCGAACCGGGCCGTGCCCTCGGCGAAACCGTTCACCAGTTCGGCCGCGACCGCACCATGGACCGCCGCGCCGACGGCCGTTGCATGGGCAATGCTTGGAACCTCTACGACACGCCCCAGCACGTCGGCCATGATCTGCACCAGCAATGGATTGTTCTGAGCCAGCCCGCTCGTCAGGATCACGCGGTTGATAGCAAAATCGCCGGCCTCGAAGAGGTCGACCACCGTGCGAGCGCCAAAACACAGTGACTCGATCAGTGCGCGGTAGATGCCGACGCCCGTGGTCTCGGTGGTGAGGCCGACAAGCATGCCGCTGAGGTCTGAATCCGCGAGCGGCACGCGGTTGCCGTTCCACCAGTCGAGCGCTACGAGATGGTTAGCGCCGGGTTCGAGCCCGGCCGCCTCGCGATTGTAGACACGGAAACTTTCTGCTTCGTCGGCACCACGCGGAAAGGCCTTCACGAACCAGGCGAGCGTGTCGCCGAACCCGGCCTGCCCGGCCTCGTAGCACCAGAGATCACGAACCGATCCATCCTTGGCCACGCCTTCAATGCCGGGCGGCAAAGGACGGAACTGTTCGTTCAACAAGAGATAGACAGCCGAAGTCCCGAGCGCACCGACGAGACAGCCGGACGACACGGCCCCAACCGCGGGCAGCACGACGTGTGAATCAATGACCGCCACCGCGACGATCGCGCGACCGCCGACTCCGGTGCGCGCCCGCCATGCCTCAGACAGGCTTCCAGCCGGCGTGCCAATACGGTGCGGCACCGAGAGCTTTTCGGACAGGCCGGGCACGATGCCCTGCGGATAGCCTTCAGTCTCGGAATACTGGGCCTTGTAGGCTGCAAATCCCAGACTTCGCACTTCGCGGCCGGTCAGCTGCCAGACAAGCCAATCGCCGGACTCGATAAACCGGCCGGCCGCGCTCCATATGTGCGGTGCTTCGCCCGCGATCTGGGCGGCCTTTGGAAGCAGCCATTCCCCGGAAAGCTTGCCGCCGAAATTGCGCAGGAAGGATCCGCCGACACGGTTGATCGCGTCCGCGTAGGGCTGCGCGGCGCGATGCTTCCACAGTTTTACATAGGCATGGGGCTCGCCAGGATGAAGTTCGGAGAGGGCTGTGCCGTCGGTGGTGGTCGGCATCGGGGAGCTTGCCGAGAAGCCCAGCCCGATCGACTCGATGACCCGTCCGCGCCCCAACACACCTAGAATTTCTTCCGCCGCATCGAGATAGTCGGCGGCGTTCTGCAACGCCCATGACCGCTGCAAGGGCGTGCCGTCAAGAAGGCTCTGCGTCATGACGTCATGGCGATAGACATGCGTGTGGCTGCCGATCTGCTCGCCGGTTGCGGCGTCAAGCAGAACGCCGCGGGCTGACCCGGTACCGTAGTCCAGTCCGATGACGTAGGTTGCGGTCATCTCGCCTGCTGTTTCTCGAGTGGCCTGTAAACCGCCTTCTCGACTGCCTGGAGCAGCATCGAGCCGTGGCCATTGCTGAGCACGACGCGATCACGGTCAGGCCAGACGGGATTGGTGGCGTTCTCGACTGCATCCACTGACAGCGCGCGAATGGCTTTCGCCAGGAGATCCGGGTGGGCGAAGTCCTTCTGCGCTGACAACATGTGAGGGCCCGTTTGATCGAGTGACGTAGAAACGTCGGAACAGCGCGGGTCAGCCACGCAAGTTTGTTGGTTCTCCCAGAAGGCGTCCTCTTAGCCATAGATATGTCTATAAGTCAACGTAGTATTGTATATTTTTATTCAAAATATACAAGGCTTTCTTGCGGACAAGCCTTTATCTCCCTTGGGTTTGTGGCTAAATCTCGGGCAAACAGGGAAGAGCGGAATGGCCAGGACAAATGGTACGGCGGAGCATCCCGCCCTTGCGAACAGCGGTGAAATTCTCTCGCTTATTGCGACCGGTGCTGCCACGTCTCGGTCGGCGTTGCTCGACGCGTCGGGATTGTCGCGAGTGACTGTCACCCAGCGCCTGAATGCGCTGATTGACTCAGGCCTGATCCGCGAGACGGCGCGCACCATGCCGAGTGGCGGGAGGCCGACGCGCGTGCTTGGGATCAATGAACGGGCGGGTTTCTTTCTCGTCGCCAATATTGGCGAAGCCTACATCCATCTCGCCGCCATGGACCTCGAACCCGCGATTGTCTCGCAAAGTACAATACCGTTCAACGCGTCGGACGGACCGGCGGCTTCCCTTGAGCAGATTGCCGATGGGTTCGACGTCCTGGCAGCGAAGGCCCGAACCAGCCACGGCTCCCTTTTTGGGGTCAGCCTCAGCATGCCCACGCCGGTCGATTTCAAACGCGGTCGCGTCGTCGGTCCTTCGGTCCTTCACGGGTGGGATGAATTCGACATCATAGGCTGGCTGCGCCGTCGCTTCGATGTGCCAATCTATGTCGAAAATGACGTTAACCTGATGGCGATCCACGAGCATCGCCAGAATTTCCCGCATGTGGATGACATGTTCTTCATCAAAGCGGGAACGGGTATCGGCAGCGGCATTATCGCAGGCGGCAGGATCTTTCGTGGCGCTCAGGGCGCGGCCGGCGACATCGGCCATATCCAGTTCAATTCCGAGAACGCGCCTTTGTGCCGCTGTGGCAAGCTCGGTTGTGTCGAAGCCCGCGCCGGTGGCTGGGCGATTGCCCGGGACCTCTCGAGCAAAGGCTTCCAGGCGGAGAACGCCCGTGATGTCATATCGCTTGTCGAAATGCAGAAGCCGGAAGCCCTGATGCTGCTGCGCAGCGCTGGGCGGGTGATCGGGGAAGTCGCCTCCGATGTCGTCAGTATTCTCAACCCAAGCCTGATCGTGGTGGGCGGCACACTCGCCAAGGGTGGAGAGTTTCTGCTGTCGGGTATCCGCGAGCTTGTCTACCAGCGATGCCTTCCACTTGCCACGCGCGAGTTGCAGATCGTACTTGCCAATCCGCAGAAGGACAGTGCGCTTTTTGGCGCTGCTTATTTGGCGCTTGAGGATATCTTCAGCCTCGGGAAAGTGGAGGAACTCATCGATCGACTTTCCATCGACCGCGCCAATCCACTTTCACAAAGCAGCATGATTTCTGGATGACGCTGTTTCAGTGACACCCATGATTATCGCGACAAGATCCTTCTGAACTCCTTGGCGTACAGTCATCTCGCCCACATTTCTTGCCGCATGACGACAGCACCTACACCAATATCAAGGCTCATCCGCTGATCGACGGCTATGCCCGCCTCGGCATCGACCTGGTGGGCCGCTACCTGGCGCGCCGTCGCCGACGGGGCGGATACCGAAGCGCGGGCCGGGATGATGCTGGCCTCTTACTACGGTGGGGTGTGCTTGGGCCGGTCAATACCGCCGGTGGCCATGCTTTGGCCTATCCTCTGGGCACGCGGCTCAAGCTTCCCCATGGGCTGGCCAACGCCATCATCTTCCCGCACGTGCTGGCCTTCAACGCGTCTGCCTGCCCAGACAAGACTGCTGGCGTCGCCTCTATGCTGGGCCTCGGCGCCGGTGCGCGTGCCAACGACATTCTGACGAGCGCCATGGACTATTGCCAGGCGCTCGGCATCGAAATGCGTCTGTCGCGCCATGGCGCACAGGGGCAAGATTTGCCGATCTGGGGCGAGGAGGCCTTTGCCATAAAGCGCCTGATCGACAACAACCCCCGGCCGCTCGGGAGCCAGGACATTCTGTCGATCTATCGAAGCGCGCTCTGATCGACCTGTGGGCCTGCTCGGCGCGTCGGTGCCGGCCTTGCCGGCTGCGGCGCGTAGAACCAGCGCTGTCTTTTGGAGTGCGGATGGAAGGCTCCATTCGTGAGGTCCGTGTCGCTCGCTATGCCTGCCAGGCCGTGGCGGCGACACTCAGGGCTCCCGGCTTCATGCAGAGGCAAACTGTTGACCAAGCCCGGCATTGATCCAGGCACGTGTCTGTTCCAGCACCTCATCCGAAAGCGTGGGATCGTCGATCGCCCGAGCGATAATCACTGCTCCTACCATTGCCGCCCAGCTTCCGATCGCCACGCGGCGTCTGTCTGCCGCATCAAACTCCGGGAGCGCCTTGCCGATACGGTCGATCTGCGAGCGAAGGCCTTCGGTCATGGCCGAGCGTGCAGCCGGGGTCTGATGGCGGATGGCCGCAACAAGGCCCGCCGT
Organism: Mesorhizobium sp. M6A.T.Ce.TU.002.03.1.1; assembly: GCF_003997275.1. Classification (NCBI taxonomy): domain Bacteria; kingdom Pseudomonadati; phylum Pseudomonadota; class Alphaproteobacteria; order Hyphomicrobiales; family Phyllobacteriaceae; genus Mesorhizobium; species Mesorhizobium sp. M6A.T.Ce.TU.002.03.1.1. The sequence continues at coordinate 16,018 of NZ_RZTI01000007.1, read as the reverse complement.
TGGGCAACCACCGGCGGCATTATCGCGATGACGGGGCGAAAGATAGGCATCGACATAAGCGCGAAGATCGCCCTCTCCACCTGCGTCCAGGGCGAGGACATGGGCAAGGGTCTGCGCGATCAGGTCGTCCTTCGAACTGAAATGGCCATAGAAGCCGCCATGGGTGAGCCCGGCGGCTTTCATCACCTCCGCCACGCTGACTGCATCGAACCCCTTGTCGCGAAACAGCCGGCTGGCGACATCCAGAATTCGGCGACGGTTCTCCGCCATCTGTTCTCGACTGACCTTCATTTCAAATTCTCCGCCGGACCCCTGTTGACATTTACATGATGGCTATCATATTTAACTTCAATCATGATGATCGTCATGAATATAGGTTCTATCAGAGAAAAGAGCAATGCCATGACCACCATCCCGTCAGTCCTCATCACCGGCGCCTCCACCGGCATCGGAGCCGCCTATGCCGAGCGCTTCGCGCGCCGCGGGCACGACCTCGTGCTGGTTGCCCGTGACATGGCACGAATGGAGGCTCTGGGGACCCGTCTGCGTCAGGAAAATGGCGTGGCGATCGACATCATCCAGGCTGATCTTACGCAGCCTGCCGAGCTTGCAACGGTGGAGACGAGGCTGCGCGATGACGCCCGCATCGGGATCCTCGTCAACAATGCCGGAACGGCCATCGGCGGAAGCTTCATCGAGCAGGGCACCGACGACGTCGCGCGGCTCGTTGCGCTCAACACGACCGCACTTTTGCGACTTGCCAGCGCCATGGCCCCGCGTCTTGCGAAGGCCGGCGAAGGAGCGATCGTCAACATCGGCTCCGTGGTCGGCCTGGCGCCGGAGTTCGGCATGACGGTCTACGGCGCAACCAAAGCCTTCGTGCTGTTTCTGTCGCAGGGGCTCAGCCTCGAGCTCGCGCCGAAGGGTGTCTACGTCCAGGCCGTGCTTCCCGCCACGACGCGAACGGAGATCTGGGACCACGTCGGCGCCGACATCAACACGCTTTCCAACGTGATGGAGGTGGGCGATCTGGTTGATGCGGCGCTGGTCGGCTTCGACCGCCGCGAACCGGTGACCATTCCGCCGCTTCCCGATGCCGGGCAGTGGGACGCGCTTCAGGCCGCGCGCCAAGCCATGCTTCCGAACTATCGGAACGAACATCCCGCCGAGCGGTACCGCACGGTCGCCTGAAGACCAACGAAGCCATTTCGACAAACGATCCCGCCGCGGCGGGGACAAACAAAGGTGACCTATGACGAGCAAAACACTGTTTGAGCCCTATACTCTCGGCTCGCTGACCCTCTCCAATCGTATCGTCATGGCGCCCCTGACGCGCAATCGCGCTGGCCCAGGCTTCGTTCCAGGCGATCTCGCCGCGGAGTATTACGGCCAGCGCGCGTCGGCCGGCCTGCTGATTTCCGAGGCCACGCAGATCTCGCAGCAGGGACAGGGCTACCAGGACACGCCCGGCATCTACTCCCAGGCGCAGATCGACGGCTGGCGCAAGGTCACCGACGCCGTGCACACCAAGGGTGGCCGGATCTTCCTGCAGCTCTGGCATGTCGGCCGCATCTCGCACGTCGACCTTCAGGAGCATGGCGCCGCGCCCGTCGCGCCCTCGGCGATCCGGGCCGCGACCAAGACGTTCGTGAACAACGGCTTCGTCGAGGTTTCGGAGCCCCGAGCGCTGGCGCTCGACGAGCTTGCGGGGATCGTCAACGATTTCCGGCAAGCAGCCGCGAACGCCATTGAGGCCGGCTTCGATGGCGTCGAGATTCACGGCGCCAACGGCTATCTGCTGGACCAATTCGCCAAGGACGGCGCCAATGTCCGCACGGATGCTTATGGCGGATCGGTCGAGAACCGCGCCCGGCTGATGCTGGACGTTACGGCTGCGGTGGTCGAGGAGATCGGCGCTGAGCGTACCGGCATCCGGATTTCGCCCATCTCGCCCGCCAACGGCGTCTCGAGCGGCGCCCCCCAGGCGCAGTTCGACTATATTGTCGATCAACTCGACGCCTTGGGCATCGTCTACATCCATGTCGTCGAGGGCGCCACGGGCGGACCGCGCGATGTCGCGCCGTTCGACTTCGGATCGCTCCGCCGGCGCTTCAACAACACCTATATCGCCAACAACGGCTATGACCTCGACCTCGCTGCGTCGCAGCTTGCCGACGGCAAGGCGGACCTGTTCGCCTTCGGGCGCCCATTCATCGCCAATCCTGACCTTGTGGAACGGCTGAGGACGCGCGCGCCGCTGGCGGAGTTCAACCCGGCGACGCTCTATGGCGGCGGCTCCGCCGGCTATACCGACTATCCCGCGATCGCCGCCTCAAGCCACCCATGAGCCCATCGGGGCCGCGCCTGCGAGGCAGCCATCCCAACTCGACGGCAGCACCTTATCCTCTCGGAGAACATCGCAATGCGTATTCTGAAACAATCTGCCGTTATCGCGCTCACCGTGGTCGCCGCGCTCGCGTCCTCGGCAGCGAGGGCGGACAATGCCTCGCCAGTCGATTTGTGGAGGAACGTCGACGACGTCAGCGGCAAACCAAGGGCGCTGATCCGCATCACGGAAGCGAATGGGAGCTTGCAGGGCAAGATCGAGAAAGTCTTCCTAGCCCCGAACGAAAGCCCGACCTGTACGAAGTGCGAAGGCGCGCTCAAGAATGCGCCCGTCTTCGGCTTGGTGATCCTGTCCGGCCTGAAAAAGGATGGCGCCGGATTTACCGGCGGCCAAATCCTCGATCCGGATAATGGCAAAACCTATAGCAGCAAGATCTACGTGACCGATGGCGGCAAGAAGCTAAACGTGCGCGGCTACATAGGCGTGTCATTGCTGGGTCGTTCGCAGATTTGGCAGCGCCAGGAATAAGCGGCCGAGATCGACGCGAAAACTGCTCTATCCAGAGAAAACTTCTTAGAAAGGAAAAACGGCTTAGCGAGATGCCGGAGCCAGCATTGCGGACTGACGATGTACTGATCGAGATCGACGCGGCCAGCTCAATCTTCTGGATTCCAGATTCGCACTCCCTCATTCCCACTCGATTGTTCAAACAGCATATAACTCATTGACAAAAAACTACGCTCTTGATTTTAAAGGGAAAATCGCCACAAAAAGATATTTTGAGATTTCGCCAACTATCGGGGCCAATCGGCCGATTTTTTTGCACCTTGCAGCGTTCGACGCCGCGCCCAAGCCGTCTCGAAAAGTACCGTCACCGCCCCAGCTAAGGCATTAGCCCGAAGCCGTCGCGATCGACAAGCAACCGGTGTTGCACACATCCTACTACAGGCGGTGTGCTGTGAGCGCTGGCATCCACTCGATTCCTGCCGAATTTCCGGCTAGCCTGGGCGATAGATGGCTCAGTTCTGGTGGGTGATTCATAATCAGACCGCCCGTCAAGAGATTGATGGGCAGCACCTTTGGTCCCCCAAGACCGAGAGCAATGGCGCGCGAAGTGAGTTCTACAACAATATGCGCCGTCCGACGCCCGGCGACCTTGTCGTTTCGTATGCCGATCAAGCAATTAGGTATATTGGCAGGATAGCGGAATTCGTCTTCACCGCTCCGAAACCAATGGAGTTCGGAGAGACCGGGGCTTATTGGAATCAAGAGGGATGGCTTCTGCCGAACTTTGGGACACCGGGTTTCCCTTCGATCCATCCCCAAGACAATAATACGGAATCTAGGCCCGCTCCTGCCGAGGCGATATTCGCCATTCCATCTAGTTTCGGGCTCAGGCAATCAGAAAGCCTATCCAACAGGCATTCCACAGAATACCTTCGAGTTGGTGATAGCTTGCGCCACTTTCGGCCGCGAGGCGCTGTCACGCGGCGGCTTGAATAGCCCGAACTTTGAGGTGATTAATGAGCTTGGACGACATTGTCGAACGTCGTATAGCGGACGACGATCAGCTTGAAGACACGATCAAAAAGAGCGGCATCCTTGGACCTCCTGGGTAGTACAAATTGAAAATTGCGGCCTCATGTTTCAAACAGGTCGGTGGATGACCCGCGAGGATGGTTTCGAAGCGGGGTCGCCTACGGTCCTCAAGGCGAGAATTCTAGAAGACGTTCAGCAATGACCCATCACGTACAAAACGCTCGAATTCTCATGTACAGCCACGACACGTTCGGGCTCGGCCACTTGCAGCGCTGCCGGACAATCGCGCATTCGCTGGTCGAGGATTTCCGCGGACTTCAGGTGCTTATCATTTCGGGTGCGACTATCGCTGGCGCCTTCGACTACCGCGCCCGTGTCGACTTCGTGAAGATCCCCAGCGTCATCAAGTTGCGCAACGGCGAATACACCTCGCTGGAAAAGGATATCGATCTGCATGAGACGCTAAGGATGCGCCAGTCGATCATCCGCCACACCGCCGAGACCTTCCGGCCGGATATCTTCATCGTCGACAAGGAACCGCTCGGCCTGCGCGGTGAGATTGAGGACACTCTGTCCTACCTCAAGACGCGGGGCACCACGCTCGTGCTTGGCCTGCGCGAGGTGATGGACGCGCCGCATCTGCTCGAAGCGGAGTGGGCACGCAAAGATGTGATGCGCAAGATAGGCCTGTTCTACGACAAGGTCTGGGCCTATGGTCCGCCGGATTTCTACGATCCGTTGACTGGCTTGGATGTGCCGCCGGCTATCAGGGCAAAGATGAGGTTCGTCGGGTTCCTGCAACGGAGCCTGCAGCGGAACGAGTTGCCCGGCCACCGGCCCGAGGGCGACTATATCCTCGTTACCACCGGTGGCGGCGGTGACGGCGCCGACCTGATCCACGACGTCATCGATGCCTATCACCAGGATCCGCAATTGCAGCATAGGGCGCTGATCGTGCTTGGGCCTTACATGCCGGCGCGCAAGCGCAACAAGCTGCTCAAGAAGGGGTGCAAGATCCCCTACATCAAGATGATCGAGTTCGACAACCGCATGGAAGACCTGATTGCCGGCGCCAAGGCGGTAGTGGCGATGGGCGGTTACAACACCTATTGCGAGATACTATCTTTCGACAAGCCGGCGCTGATCGTGCCGCGCGTCACGCCCCGCGAGGAACAACTGATCCGCGCACGGCGCGCAGCCGAACTCGGCCTCATCGAGATGCTTTTGCCGGAAGAAGCCGAGGATTCCCAGCGGTTTGCCAATGCACTGAAGGTGCTGCCGGAGCGGCCCCGCCCATCGCAGAGCAATCCGCATCTGACGCTGGAAGGGCTGCCTCATATTTCCGAAATCGTCGCGGAACTGCTCGACCGGCGGGCCGGCCATCACCTTTCGGTCATTGAAGGCATGAACTGAGTTGCAACATCGCAAGATCGTCGTGGTTCTGAAGGGCTATCCGCGGCTGTCGGAAACCTTCATTGCGCAGGAACTGCTCGGTCTGGAGCGTGCGGGGTTCGACCTGATACTCGTCGCGCTCAGGCGGCCGACCGACTCAAAACGCCACCCCGTGCATGACGAGATCAAAGCGCTCGTCCACTATCTGCCGGAATATCTGCATGAAGAGCCGCTGCGCGTGGTTCGCTCGCTGTTTGCCTGTATGCTGTGGCCGGGCTTCTGGCGCGCGCTCGGATCGCTGGCTAGCGATATCCCCCGCGACTTTACGCGCAATCGCGCGCGCCGCTTCGGGCAAGCGCTCGTGCTGGCGGCCGAATGGCCGGAAGGCGCGGGTTGGCTGCATGCACATTTCGCGCATACGCCGGCATCGGTGACGCGCTATGCCAGCCAGCTTCGTGGACTGCCCTGGAGCTGCTCGGCCCATGCCAAGGACATCTGGACTTCGGCGGACTGGGATCTGGCCGGCAAGCTTTCCTCGGCGCGCTGGACAGTCACTTGCACGAAAACCGGCTTCGACCGTCTGAAAAAACTCGCTAACGGCAGCTCCTCTGTGCATCTGAGCTATCATGGGCTCGACCTTGATCGCTTCGGCAGTTTCGGCGAGGCGCGAAAACAGCATGATGGCTCGGCGCCGGACGAACCGGTTATCGTTTTGAGTGTCGGGCGCGCCGTTGAAAAGAAAGGTTACGATACCTTGCTGGAGGCCCTCGCCCTCTTGCCTGGTGATTTGGCGTGGCGTTTCGAGCATATCGGCGGTGGCGAGGAACTGGAACGGCTCAAGGCGCTGGCGCAAAAGCTCGGACTGGATGGTCGCGTCTCTTGGAAAGGCGCGCTTGCGCAGGAGGAGGTGCTCGAGCACTACCGAGGCGCCGACATCTTCGCCCTGGCCTGCAGGATCACCGCAAATGGCGACCGGGACGGTCTGCCGAATGTTCTGGTGGAGGCGGCCAGCCAGAGGCTTGCCTGCGTGTCGACCGATATTTCCGGCGTGCCGGAGCTTTTATCGCCGGATGAAACCGGGCTGCTGGTTCCGACGGAAAACCCAATTGCCCTGGCACAGGCGCTGGAGCGCCTGATCCGTGATCCCGTGCTGCGTGCCCGCCTCGGCGAGGCCGCAGAGCGGCGCGTGCGCGGCAATTTCGATCATATGGCAAGCATTGGACAGCTCAAGGAACTGTTCGAGCGGGAGTGGCGGGCCGCCGAATGAAGCGGCTGCGCGCTTTCTTCTATGTCCAGCACCTGCTCGGCATCGGCCATCTCGCGCGCGCCAGCCGCATTGCGGCGGCTCTGGTCGATGACGGGTTTGACGTAACCGTCGTGACCGGCGGGGCGCCGATCGCGGGGTTTCCGGGACTGGGTGTAAAATCTGTAATCCTGCCACCTGTCACCTCCGGTGATGAAGGATTTTCCGGACTTGTCGACCTGCAGGGCAAACCCATCGATGATGATTTCAAGAAAAGGCGTTCAGAGCTGCTGCTGCAGGCATTCCGGGATTGCAGGCCTGATATTGTCATTGTCGAGGCGTTTCCATTTGGACGCCGGCAGATGCGTTTCGAACTCTTGCCGCTGATCGAGGCCATCGACGCGACGTCGCCCAGACCGCTGCTGGCGACGTCCGTCCGTGATATCCTTCAGGAGCGCGTCAAGCCGGGCCGAAACGAGGAAACGGTCGATCTCATCAACAGGCATTTCGACCTTGTCATGGTCCACGGCGATCCGGCTTTCGCAACCATCGACAAGACATTTCCACTGGCTGGGGCGATCAGGACCGAGGTCACCTACACAGGGCTCGTTGCCGCGCCGCCATCGCCCGCGACCTCCGAGCGCTTCGACGTTCTGGTGTCGGTTGGCGGCGGGGCTGCCGGAAAGAGCCTTGTCAGCTCCACCATCGCAGCGGCGCGGAATGCTAACAACGGTTGGAAATGGTGTTTGATCACCGGCCCAAACCTGCCGAAAGACGAGTTTGACGCGATCGCACACGATGCCACGCCGGGCCTGTCCATCTTCCGGTTCCGCGAGGATTTCGCCAGCCTGCTGACCGGCGCCCGCCTGTCAGCCTCGCAGGCGGGTTACAACACGGTCTGCGATGTCCTGCGCGCGGGTTGTCGCTCCCTGCTCGTTCCATTTGCAGCCGGCGGGGAAACCGAACAGACGGTTCGCGCCCTGATGCTCGAAGAACTCGGTCTTGCAACGGTGCTGATGGAAAATGACCTGACGCCTGAAGGTTTGGCGCAAGCGATCGAACAGGCGCTTGTGGGACCGACGCCATCCGCGCATCGTCTCGATCTGGAAGGCGCGCGTCACTCGGCGCAAATCCTGCGTGAGCGGTATCGAACCTGGTCCCTAAAAGTGAGGCCCGGTTTCGGAAAAGTATATGATCAAACAGACGATGGATTCTAACGCGCGTCTGGCGAGGTTCGTGCGACGCGCTTCAAGTCCTTGTTTTTATCCACGTCGTTGTCCCAAAACCGCTACGCGGGCGAAATGCATCAGACAGTTCCAATCAGCATGAAGCGCGTATAATTTTTTGTCGGCAGTTCGCCGGAGAACCGCACCTCCCGTAGCGCCGCCATTGCTTCGAAGGCGGCAAGTGAAGCCACGCAGTTGATGTGCGTTGGCTCGCTGAAATAATCGTTCGATTGCAGCAGTACATTCATGCCCCGCGGAAGCAGAGCAAGCCAGGCGCGCAGATCGGCTATGTGTTCGCAGCTCGTATTGACCGTCAGGTCGGGCCGCCCGGCCGCATAGTCGAGTGCGTACATATCTGCCGTCAGCGCCCGGAACCGGTCGCCTGCTTCCCGGTTGAGGGTCCGGGCGACCGGCGCGACTTCGGGATCGATGTCGATGCTATCGACCGCCGCGATGTCGAAGCGGGCGTCGTTGAAAAGCATTGCCGGCAATATGCCGTACCATCCACCCAGAACCCATATGCGCTCGAACCGGCCGCCGCAGCTTTCGAACAGCCTATCAAGCGCCCACATCTTGCAGGCGACCTGCTTGTGGTTGAAGGCGTTGGCGATATCGGCCTTCGGATGCTTGGTAACGACGCGCGCCAGCCCTGCCACGAGAGGGCAGTTGACATAGGCAGCAATTCCCCGCGTGAGGTCCAAGGCTTGCTCGTGCCAGTCCATGCCGGCATTGCGTGGTTGCGTGACATCCATCATATTCGCCTTGTATGTTGGGATTTCGGGCGACACAACGCAATCTTGCCTCGCGCAAGGCTGTTGATTCGCGGATGTGATTATGCTGCAAGCTGCTTCGCCATTGCCCGGTGCCGGAGAGAGCCTGTTGCATCTGTCCGGAGCATCGGCGTCCATCTGCCAGCACCAGCCGCGCAGCCGGGGCCTCGGCTATTCGCCAAAAACCTACGGAAGCCGCGAACCGTTCGGCCAGCTGCTTTCTTCGCTGATCAACAATGCCCATGTCGTTGTCATCGACCATGCGCCGGAACTGGGTCGCGCCGCCTCGCGGGTTCCTTCCATCGTTGAGCGCAGGACAATCTCCCTGCACTGCAGCTTCGAGCTTGCCGCTGGCGACGAAGAAATCGCCGATACGCCATTCGCCAGCAGGTGCTTTTACATCCTGCATCTTTCCAACTGAAGGGTCCACAGCCGCATATGGAACCCAGCCTAGCCCGCTATATCTGGACGCACACCAAGAAGCAGCAACTCTGGATATTGATGATCGTCGTGCTTTCGATGATCCCGTATTTCATGTCCTTCGACCTGCCGAAGCTGATCGTCAACGGCCCGATCCAAGGTGGCGGCTTCGAGCAACCGGGCGCGACCCAGCCATTCATGAGGCTACACTATAACCTGCCGTTCATTGGAGAGGTCCAGTTCTTCTCCGGTTTTCAGCTCGATCGCAAGGAGACGCTGTTTGCGCTGAGCGTTGTGTTTCTCTTGCTGGTCATCATCAACGGCCTGTTCAAACTCTACATCAACACCTACAAGGGCCGCCTCGGCGAACGCATGCTGCGGCGTATCCGTTTCGATCTGGTCGATCGTGTGCTGCGGTTTCCGCCGGTTTACTTCAAGCGGGTGAAATCCGCCGAAGTGGCGACCATGGTGAAGGACGAGGTGGAGCCGCTGGGCGGCTTCATCGGCGATGCCTTCGTGCAGCCGGTGCTGCTCGGCGGCCAGGCGCTGACGGCCATGCTGTTCATCATGGTCCAGAACGTCTGGCTGGGAATGATAGCGGCCGTGATCGTGGGGATCCAGATCGTGCTCATCCCGCGAATGCGGCGGCGGCTGATCGTGCTCGGGCGCGAGCGGCAGTTGACGGCGCGCGCGCTTTCGGGCCGGGTTGGCGAAATCGTCGACGGCATCGGCGCGGTGCACGTCCACGACACATCAAACTACGAGCGGGCCGACATAGCTGCCCGGCTCGGGCTTATCTTTAAAATCCGTTTCGATCTTTACCAATGGAAATTCATGGTGAAGTTCCTCAACAATTTTCTCGCGCAGGTCACGCCCTTTTTGTTCTACATGATCGGCGGGTACCTGGTCATCCAGGGCCGGTTGGACGTCGGCCAGCTCGTGGCCGTGATCGGCGCCTACAAGGACCTGCCCGGACCGATGAAAGAACTGATCGATTGGGATCAGGCGCGGCAGGATGTCCAGGTCAAATATCAGCAGGTCGTTGAACAGTTTACCGCCGAGGGTCTCATTGCGCCGACAATCGGGGCATTGACGATCGACGATCCCGCTCCGATGACCAACCCCCTGTCGGCCATCAATCTGTCCATGGCAGACGATGGCGGTGCAATGCTCCTCGATCGTATCTCCCTCCAGGTCAGGCCGGGTGAGACGGTGGCGCTGGTCAGCACCACAACAGGTGGAGCGGAGGCGCTTGCAGAAGCCTTCGCGCGGCTGAATCGGCCGGACAGCGGAAGGGTCGCTTCGGGCGCCGACGACCTGCTTGAACTCCCCGAAGCAGTGACCGGCCGGCGCATGTCCTATGCCTCGTCGGATGTTTTCCTGTTCCAGGCAAGCCTCCGCGATAACCTGCTCTACGGGTTGAAGCACGCGCCGCTGACATCGGTGACTTATGAGGGTGCTGCGGCAGACCAGCGCCGCTGGAACGTCGACGAGGCGCGTCGGTCGGGCAATCCGGAGCTTGATATCCACAGCGACTGGATCAACTATGCTTCCGCTGGCGCTACCGGCCCGCACGACCTCTTTGAAGCCGTGCGCCGGGTGCTCGACGCGGTTGTTCTGTCGCGCGACATTCTGGATCTTGGCTTGCGCTCTTCGGCCGACCTCACGCGTCACACGGAGCTTGCCAGGCGGATCGTCGAACTGCGTGCGGCGCTGCGAACCCGGCTGGAACACGAAGGGCTGAGCGGACTGGTGGCTCCTTTCGAACCGGGCGCGTACAACAAGGAAGCAACGATCGGCCAAAACCTGCTCTTCGGCGCTGCCGCCGGCCCCGAACTGGCCGACAGGGCTCTGGCGGCCAATCCCTATTTTGCTTCTGTGCTGAAGCAAGCCGGCCTCGACCGCACGTTCTACGAAATGGGCATGGAGATCGCCGAACAGGCGATCGAGCTGTTCGCCGACCTGCCGCCCGATCACCAGTTCTTCCAGCAGCTCGCCTTCATGAGCGCCGAGGAGATACCCGCCTACGAAAGCTTGCTGCAACGGCTCAAGAACCGTCCCTACGAGGCGGTTTCGGAGAACGACCGCGCCATGATCATCACCTTGAGCTTTAACTATATCGAGCCCCGGCACCGCTTCGGCCTGCTGAGCGACGAGCTCATGAGCAAGATCGTCGCTGCACGCAACCGTTTCTATGAAAACCTGCCGCCCGAGCTGCAAAATGCAGTCGAACGATATGATCCTGCCAAATACATTGCCGCGGCTACCGTCATGGACAATGTCCTGTTCGGGCGTGTGGGCACCAACCATCCCGACGCGCCGGACCGTATACGGTCTATCGTCTATGACATCCTTGACGAACTGGGGCTTTATGACGAACTTCTGGATGTCGGCCTGGACTTCAACGTCGGCTCCGGTGGCAGGCGGCTGACCGGTGGACAGCGACAGAAGCTCGATGTTGCCCGGGCCCTGATCAAGCGTCCCGATTTTCTCATTCTCAACCGGCCGCTGTCGGCGCTCGACCAGCGCATGCAGGATAAGGTGCTGCGAAACGTGCTCGAGGAAGCCAGACGCGACGGCCATTCGCCGGCAATTGTGTGGGTCGTGACGAATCCGGCAATGGCGATGATGTTCGATCGCGTTGTCGTCTTCGACTCGGGTCGTTTGGTGGAAGACGGAACACACGAGACACTTTTGGCAGGGAACGGTATCTTCAAGGAACTGCTGTCATAGAGCTTTGGACATTCCGATGGGATCATTCTGCCGGTGGGAACTTGTTGCAAGGTCAAGGGATTGAGGTTTGCACCTGATCCGGGCTCGCTACCATTCGCGTGGTTCGTCTCGCCATCCCGGAAACAGAATTGATTCCATCTGGGCGTCCGTTGGTCTAGTCTGGCAAACGCGAATTGGGAAGGTTTGCGACAATGCTGCTCAAGGATGAAGTTGGAATGCTGCAACGCGTTCCCTTGTTCGCTGCCATCGAGCCGACAAAGCTCAAGCTGCTTGCGTTCACATCCGATCGTGTGAGCTACAGCGCCGGCCAGATCCTTTTCCGGCAGGGCGACGAGGGAGACGCCGCCTATGTCATCCTTTCAGGCAGGGCGGATATTCTGGTCGATTCCGACAGCGGACCGATAAAAGTTGCCGAACTGGAGTCAAATTCTATTGTTGGCGAGATCGCCATATTGTGCAACAGCTCCCGCACTGCCACCGTCAGAGCGGCAAGTCCGCTGGAAGTCTTGAGAATCCGTAAGGATCATTTCCTGAGGCTTATGAGGGAGTTCCCGGAAATGACCATCGAGATATTGCGGGTTCTTGCCGATCGCCTAAGCCATACGACCGCGGATCTGATCGACGCACGAAGCGCCAAATAACCAAGACGTGCGCTCGATCCTCGCCGTCGTGATGGCATTGTCCTCTTGCTGAGAAGGCCGCCCGGAGAAAGCCTGTCTCGCATAGCAGCAGTTGTTTGGCTAAGATGGGCGAAGGGGTAGCATGGACGACGACGTTTTCCTGGTCAGGTTTTGGGGTGTGCGCGGCAGCATTTCGGTATCAGGGCCAGAATTCTCTCGCTATGGCGGCAACACAATCTGCATTGAGATGCGATGCGGTAAGCATACGCTTCTGTTCGACGCGGGCTCTGGCCTACGGCCTGCCGGCGGGGCGCTTCAGGCGTCGGCCGTGACCGATTTCGACCTGCTTTTCACCCATTGCCATTACGATCACATCATCGGGTTGCCGTCTTTTGCGCCGATCTATGACCGGAGCGCCAAGGTTACGCTTTGGTCCGGGCATCTTGCAGGACACATGACGACCCGGCAGATGGTCGATGAGTTCATGCGGCCGCCGTGGTTTCCGGTGAAACTGGAGATCTGCAAGGCAAGCCTCGACTATCGCGATTTCGTATCCGGAGACGTGCTTCGGCCGCGCGAAGGGGTGGTGGTCCGAACCGGCAGTCTTATCCATCCGGGCGGCTGCATAGGCTACCGAGTCGAATGGGGCGGCCGCGTCGTGGCGGTGATCACAGACACTGAGCACGAGCCGGACAAACTCGATCAGGCGGTGCTCGCCCTGATCGAAGATGCCGACCTCGTCATTTACGATTGCACCTACACCGAGGAGGAAATGGAACGCCGCCGCGGTTACGGGCACTCGACATGGCAACAGGGCGTCAAGCTCTGTGAGGCGGCCGGTGCGCGGGGGCTTGCGCTGTTTCACCACGATCCGACGCGGACCGACGAGGACCTGGACGAGATCGAGAAACTGGCCAAAGACAGGTTTACCGGCGCTTTTGCCGCGCGGGATGGCCAGACGCTCAAATTTCCAGTCTCATTGCGCAAAAAGCGCTGAGCTATTTTCCTCTAGAGCGGTTCACCGTTTCACAGAAACGGCGAACCGCTCTATCTCTTTGTTTTGACGCAATTCCCAAGGGAAAGCGCTACGCGCTTTTCCCGGGAAAACCGCTCACACTTTTCCTGGAATTGCTCTAGCGGCGCTGCGCCCGATCAATGTCCTGATCGGAAGCCATGCGCAGGCTTCAGTCTGTGCGGTGACTGTGAACAGCCGTTCGAGGAAGAGCCAGGCCGATTCATCATGCACGAGATGGTGGGTGAGCAGGCCGACCGGTTCGCCGCCGTCGATTGCATGCTGCAATTGCGCGATGATAGCCTGAACCAATAGGCCATGATCGCGGCAGCCGCGCGTGCCATGCCAATCCATGATGTCGACATTGCTGTTGATGACTGCAAGTGAAGCCGGCCTCGGCGGCCCATAGACCGACAATGCCGAAAATCCTATCGATCCAAGGTCGGATACCAAGCCGGCTTCGATCCTGTTCCAAGGTGGCACCAGCATCGGAACGGCACGTGCGCGGTGCAGTTCGGTTACGTGCGTCAGCCCGCGAGCCAGATCATCGAGCACCGCCTCGCGTGGCCGATGCGCGCCGAGTTCCTGCTTTTTCTGGTGCTCGGGCGCATGATTTCGGTGCGCCCAGCCATGGATGGCGACCGTGGCATGCGGCGCCTCGCCAAGCCGGACGACAAGCTTCTCATCAGTCAGGGCCGGAATGACGGCCAGAGTGACCGGAACCGCGAATTTACCGGTAAGGTCGAGCAGCCGATCAAGCGCAGGCGTCGGATCCACGGCGTCGTCGTCGCGCAGCCAGAACTCTGCCTTACGGTCCGCCCGTTGCAGGCACGCCAGTTCTTCCACCAAGGGCTGCCAGATCTGATCGGATGTCATGAAACCGGGATCTTCGCAAGAAGTTTGGCCAGACGCGCCGCTGCAACACCGAGGGAACGTTCTTCGAGGATGAAACGCCTGGCTTCCGCGGCCATGATGGTTCTTTCGTCGTTGCCGGCCAGAAGCCTTTCAATGGCAGAAGCGAACGCCGCCACATCGCCCGGCGGGGTGAGAAACCCGGTCTGGCCATCCCGCACGACCTCCGGCACGCCGGCGATGTCCTGAGCCACCACCGGAAGGCCGGCGGCCTGCGCTTCAAGATAGGCAACGCCATAGGCCTCGCCATAACCCGGCCAGACGTAAATTCCCCCACGGTAGAGGACATCCGGCACGGCGGCTGGCTCAATCGCGCCAAGCCATTCGATACGGTCGGCGGGCAAGCCGGCGAATTGCGCTTTGACCTCGTCACGGGCAGGCCCATCCCCGACGACCGACATGGTCCAGGGCACGTGGCCGATCGGACCGAGCGCCTGCGCCAGCATGCGATAGCTTTCGACTTTGTCGCCCGGGCGCATCATGGCGACGGTAACGAGGCGCGTCGGACAACCCCGTGCCGGCAGTTCCCGGAATACCGATGTGTCGATGAAGGGCGAAAGCATACCGAGAGCGGCGTCGGGAATCGCATCTGTCAGTCCCTGACGATCCCTTTGCGTGAAGCAGATGTTCAGCGCTGCCTGTTCGACGGCTCGCGCCACCAACGCTTGCGTATCGGCCCACAAGCCGGCGTTGCGCCGCCTCGAATAGGAGGCTTCCGCTGTCACGTAGGGGACAGCAAAGGCCGACGCCAGCTCGGGCCCGATCAGGTCGGGCGCCTTGTAATAGAGATGATAGGAGAACCAGAGATCGGGCTTGCCGTCACGATCCCAAAGCTTGGTCAGCCGCGCGGTCTCCTCTCGGGCCTCGGTCTTGAGCGCATCGAAACTCTTCGACTCCGGTTCGCGTAGATACAAGCGCAATTCGGATGCCAGTTCGACGCTATGCCCACCATGCTCCAGCGCCTTGACCAGCATCCGTGCCATCTGGCGGTCGCCGGAGGCAACAGGATGATTGGGTGACTTCAGCGGCGCGTAGAAAGCAATTCGCATCCCGGACCCTATCATCGGAAAGCCTGCGCAAGTCAATTTCGAACCATGATCGACTTCACCCTTCAAGCACTGGAATGTGCTATCTGATGCTCATGGAAACAGCTGCCGCGTCCGACCCGTTTGTCGCTTCTTTGCCGGTCTTCGCAAGGTTCGAAAGCGTTGCCGATATCGATAACTATCGGCCTCTCCCCGATGGCTGGGCGCTGGCCACCGCAGACATCGTCGGCTCGACCAAGGCGATCGAGGCGGGGCGCTATAAAACCGTCAATATGGCCGGTGCCAGCGTCATTTCGGCGCTGCTCAATGCGCTGGGTAGGCAAGATCTTCCCTTTGTCTTCGGCGGCGACGGCGCGCTCGTGGCGTTTCCTGGCTCGGCGCTGGAGATCATCCGCAACGCGCTGGCGGCTGTCCAGAGATGGGTGGCGGACGAACTGGATCTGACCTTGCGTGCCGCAATCGTGCCGATAAAGGATATAAGAGCGCAAGGCCTCGACGTTCGCGTGGCGAGGTTCCAGGCCTCCGAAGCGGTCTTCTATGCCATGTTCGCCGGAGGTGGCGGCAGTTGGGCGGAAGCCGAGATGAAAGCCGGGCGCTACCGCATCGATCCTGCGCCGGCCGGCGCGCGGCCGGATCTGACCGGCCTCTCCTGCCGCTGGAACCCGATCGAAGCCCAGCATGGCGAAATCGTCTCGATCATAGCCGTACCGGGGGCGTTGCGCGACCTGCGCGGTTTTCAGTTTCTGGCTTCCGACATC